>CAZHCH010000005.1:0-70822 GCA_964530985.1 uncultured Pirellulaceae bacterium
AGTTGCTGAGCGGCGGCGGTTTTGTTTCCGTTGCAGGCGTCGAGCGCGGCCCAGATCGAGTCCATTTCCATCTCGCGTAGTGACCGTCCGCTGCTGGCGGGCTGCTGGCCCATCGATTGCGGCAGATCGCCAACACCGATAGGTAGCTTGTCGCAAAGGATCGCTGCGTATTCGATCACGTTCGCTAGTTCGCGAATGTTGCCCGGCCACGCGTGAGCCAATAGCTTTTCTAAAACAGGTGCTTCGAAAACATCGTTGATCGATTTGGCTCGTTTCATGAGAGCCGGTTTGTGGCCCGACAGTAGGTGACAAGCGAGTTCGGGGATGTCGCTGTTTCTTTCACGCAGCGGCGGTAGGTTGACTTCGAAGGTGTTGATGCGGTACATCAGGTCCTCGCGGAATTCGCCTTGGCTGACCATCTGGCTCAAGTCTCGATGAGTCGCACAAACGATGCGCACGTCAACGGTCAGTGACTCGCTGTCACCGACACGTTTGATTTCGCCGGATTCGAGGACACGTAATAAGGTCGCTTGGGTGGCTTTGGGGAGTTCGCCGATTTCGTCTAGGAACAAAGTTCCACCGTTGGCGACTTCGAACAGCCCTTTGCGATTTTCGTCGGCGCCGGTGAATGCACCTTTGCGATGGCCGAACAATTCGCTTTCGATCAGGGTCTCGGATAGGGCGCCACAGTTAACTGGAACGAATGGCTTTTCGGCGCGATCGCTCAGTTCGTGTACGGACCGAGCGGCCAGTTCTTTTCCAGTGCCGGTTTCGCCATAGATCAGTACGGTTGATTGGGTGGGGGCGATCTTTTGAATCAACGCTTTGATACGTTGCATCGTTGGGTGGTTGCCGATCATCGTCGGCTGGCCTTCGACGCGGCGCAAACGAAGCTTGAGTGCTTGAACTTGGTGGTTAAGTTCGCGTTTGGCGGCGACTCGGCCAAGCAGTGTTTTCAGTTCGACTAAGCGACACGGTTTTTGCAAGTAGTCAAAAGCTCCAAGCCGCAGAGCGGAAACGGCGGTGTCGGTCGATCCTTTACCGGTTAGCACGATGGCTTCGGTTTCGGGAGAAATTTCTTTGCACCGCTGGATGACTTCAATCCCATGCATTCCGGGCATGTCCAAGTCGACCAACAGGCAGTCGTAGGCGTTTTCGGAGAGTGCTTCGACAGCTTTAATTCCGTCGGGACAAACGGTGACGCTGTGCCCCATTCGAGGCAGTTCTTTGGAAATCAATTCCTGCAACGCGGTCTCATCGTCAGCAAATAAAATTCGCAACGAGTCCGGCTTGGCGGCAGTTTTTGATTCTGAGCTAGGCTGCTTTTGCGTTGGATTTTTCATTATTAGCCAAAGGTAAAGTTACAGTGAAGGTGGCTCCGGTGCCGGGACCATCGCTCTGCGCGAGAATGCGGCCACCGTGTTCTTCCATGATCTGGTACGAAATGGAAAGACCCAGCCCCGTGCCTTGCCCATCGCGTCTGCGAGTGTAGAACGGTTCGAATAAGTGCTTTTTTACGTCGTCGGACAGACCGCAACCGTCATCGCGGAAACGAATCGTGGCAGTATTGCCATTCCCAATTAAGTCTATCCAAACGTTGCCGTTTTCTTCCACGCTACCGAGGGCATTAGTCAGCAAGTTCATCATGACTTGTTTAATTTCTTGTTCTTTTATTTTCGCGACGACAACACCAGAAGAATTGAAAGTGATGTTTCTGCGACGAAACTTACTGAGTGGTTTTACGATTTCGATAACCGATTCAATCAGTTCATTAAGCGGCTGATCCGTTTTCTTCGCATCGCCCAGGCGAGCAAAATCAAGCAAGCTTCCGGTGATGCCTTTGACTCGAAATGCCTCGTCCTGAATACGACGCAAGTAGGATTTCATGTCGTCGATCTCGGTCTGCATTTGCTCACTGGAAAGCGAATTCTGCGGCGACAAGATATCTTCAATCCGAGTCTCTAGTGATTCGGCTGACCAAGCGATGCTGGCAAGAGGGTTGTTGATTTCGTGAGCCACACCTGCGGCGAGAAAACCGACGCTGGCCATTTGCTCGCTTCGAACGACTTCTTTGGTTCGTTGTTGGACTTTTTCGTTTAGGTCATTTTGGATTGACTGGAAATTGGCGGTCATCGAATTCAGGGCGTCTCCCAATTCAGCGACTTCGTCTTCGGAATCGAGCTCGATGCGGTGGTCGTAGTTTCCGCCGGCAACTTCACGAGATCCAGCAACCAAAATTTCCAACGGTGCAATAATCCGCGTGGAAAATTTCCAGATAAGTAGACCAATAAATCCAACGGCCGCAATTACTAATAGAGCTGTGATAAAAAGCCAGGTTCGGTATTCGGTTTTGGCTCGATCAGCAAAACGTTCCATGCGTTGCTGCATGAAAACCGGAATCTCAGCAGCCATGGTCTGCAGTTCAGACAATTCGCTTTCAAGGGGCGCGTAGAGTTGCTCGCGATGCCAAACCCAGGCTGTGATGTCTTCTTCGTTGGCAATGCGTTTGATGCGATTGAGCTTCTCGCGAAATTGAATCACGAATTCTGTTTCTTGCTTCTTTTCAGCGATTCGGGGGTCTGCGGCTTGACTGCTACGCAATTGCGTTTCGTAGTTTCTGAGTGCAATTTCAACTTCCATCAACTGCAGCATAAACTGCGATTGATCGACTTGGTTGATCGCTAGTTCCGGAGTTTGGTGGTTCAGTTGAGACAGCAACGATCTCAATCGACTAACTTGAATGCCTAACTCTGCAGCCTCAGGGAGCTCCATGGTTCGCTCACGAACTGACTTGGTCAATTCACGGAACTTGACTACGCCTTGAAAACTTGCAAACGACAACATTCCGACAATGATCAACATGGTGATCACACCGAATATCATTTGTGCTCGAATTTTTCGTAGGTCTAACACCGTAAAGTTCCACGTTGGGAGTTGATGGTTGGGTAAGGCTATTGCAAGGGGCTAGTAATGGTGCCACGGTTATTGTTTAGCCGCATGTCGTTGGCACGTTCGAGCAAGCGATATTCTTGAACTTGAGTCTTTGGTTCCATGACAAAGTCGAGTACGCGTTCATCACGAATTTCTCGTCCCGCAAAATTCTCAGAAATTAAACTCGCAGGAAACGTCTGATACCATTTAGGATCAATCCGCTGCTGAACATTGATGGTTTTGTAGCCGTCACGTTCAAGCTTGATATCTCGCGTACCACTGTAGGTATAAGGAACCGAAAGCGGTGTCGCGCCGACCGACTGGCCGTCAATCAACACAGAAGCGCCTTCTGGGTTACTCCGAATAATCAATCGACGTTGCACACATCCACTGCATATCAATGGCAACATCGCCAACGCAATGAATAGCCAGTTTGGTGAGTGAAGTGCCTGCTTGGACATTTTTTGGGTTATTTTTGACTACAAGAAAAATTTGGGTGGCGAAGTCTACAAACGATGTCGAACGTCCGAAAGGTCGATTTTTCATCGTCGAAGCACCGATAACCGCGTGGCAGCAAACCCGCTGCCTGCTAAGACAGAGTTGTTAGAATTCGGTCATGCCGAATGGTGAGGGCTAAATACCATGGCCTGGCTCGTCAATGCTTGTCTTTTTACTCACGTTGAACTGAATTCTGACAAGATTGGCTGCCGCAAATTTCAGCTTTGAGCAACCAACTAGACTGAAGGAATAACATTTTGGCGGTTTTTTAAGGCATAGCTAAGGTTAGAATGGCGGTTTAGCCACATTGTGACATTTTGAAGATTCGTCTATTGGGAGCTAGAAGCACCTGTTAATGGCCTCACTGAGTCTAGATTGTTAATTGTTTCGGAAACTGATAACTTTCACCTAGTCGTCAACCTAACCCACCTCCAATCCGTTATTGTTTCTCTTCTTTCGCTTAATACAGTCGATTGCAATAAATGAGCGAAAGCTTAATAAAATGGGATGACTTCCTGCAAATCGCTTCGTTGAGCGATGTCGGCATGAGGCGTTCAAATAACCAAGATAACCTATGCGTATCGATGGCCAGCAGCATGGAGCGTTGGAGCCGCAAAGGCCATCTGTTCGTGGTGGCAGATGGGATGGGCGCGCATGCGGCAGGCGAGCTGGCAAGCAAGCTGGCGATTGACCATATCCCGCACCTGTACGCAAAATACAACGACGATATGCCGGCAGTGGCAATGCAAAAAGCCGTCCAAGATGCAAACGCCGCAATCCACCAGCGTGGACAAGCCAACGAAGAGTTTCACAATATGGGCACGACATGCAGTGTCCTAAATATTTTGCCGCAAGGTGCGGTCGTTGCACACATTGGCGACAGTCGAGTTTACCGCTACTCGCAAAACAAAATCGAGCAATTGACGTTCGACCATAGCCTAGTTTGGGAAATGAAAGCCGCCGGGCAACTGACCGACGACGAAGAGAAGCAAGGTAAGGTCCCAAAAAATGTCATTACTCGATCACTGGGTCCCTATGCCGAGTGCAAGGTTGATCTAGAAGGTCCGTTTCCCGTTCAGGCCGGCGACACCTTCCTGCTGTGCAGCGACGGTTTGACCGCCGTGATCGAAGATTCCGAAATTGGTTCGATCTTAGGTAATATGCCGCCTAAGGAAGCCACCAAAGTAATGGTTGATTTGGCAAATCTACGTGGTGGTCCCGATAACATTACCGTCATCATCGTGAAGATCACCCATTCGCAATTAGCGACCACGCAGGCTGGTACGTCGGCGATTGATCAGTCCAAGAATAATTCCGTTGCAGCTCCTGTTTGGATTTGGATTGCCTTGGCGGTTTCTTTTCTGCTGGCAATTTTACTGTTCAGTTTAGTCAGTAAGTGGCTAGCGATTGCACCGGCGGTTGCTGCACTCGTATTTTTGATTTGGGGCATCATTAAGTCTTTCAGTGGTGGAACCGCTCCGCCAATACCGTCTAAACCGCTGGGCAAAGGCCCATACATGCGGATGGCCTGTTCGTCCGGCGAACAGTTCAGTGGGCAATTGGCTAAGATGATCGACAAAATACAAAAGGGAGCTCAGGACAAAAAGTGGGCAGTCGATTGGCCAGCGCTGGAAAGGTTGGTCAAAAGTGCGGAAGCAGCTACCGCCAAAAATGACCACTCCGGATCAATTCGATTCTACGGTCGAGCTGTCAGCTTTTTGATGGACCAGCTGCGAAATCAAAATGCAGGTGATTCCTCGGTCGAGCTGTGATTTGGCGTTGCAAGCACCAAAGTGCCGGCACGCGACTAACCGGGACTGCGAACTACTGAAGTTCGACAAAAACACTGCAAGTGCAGGGGCAAATGCTGCACGAAAACCGGGAAACAGGGAATATGGTAAACTGAGTAAACGGTTTTAAGCCACCTGATTCGCTTTGTAATTTAAAAGACCAGCCATGATTAGCGATAGTGCTAGCATGTTAAGCGCTATGAACACGGCGCATTAAGGGATTTTACCAGCTGGCTAAACCTATGAATTCCAAAAGCCGATTTTAAGCAACGGGTGAACTCCCGGATGTTCTTAAGAGTTCGCTTTCCTCTCCTATACATATTTGGCCGTAGCAAATGAATACGCAAATTTATTTTTCCAAAGTTGAGTTTCTTTGTCAGAAACGGTCTATCGCCGGACTAATCACTTTGTTGGCTTGCGCATTAACAAGCTCCAATTCTCATGGCCAAGTAAATAACGGGATTGTTCCGCCGACCAATCGTGGGCAGTTGCCGGCTCCTATGTATTCTAGCGGACCATCGACAACTAGTCCGACCAAACCTTCGGCGGCACCCAACGAATTTTCCCCCGTCCAAGCACATCCGGTCGCCAGCAGATCAAGATCGAAACAGGTGCCCAGCCGCGAACAATCTACCGCGACGGATTCCAACAGCGACAATAAAATTAAGGTTCCGTATTGCAGCATTGAGTTTGTCGACGACATTAAGTTGCCCGCCCTTGAAGCTGGAGCGATCAACGCAATCAATGTCGAAGAGGGGCAGTTCATTACCGCTGGTACAATCGTCGGCCAAATCGATGACACTCTGCCGCACTACGAACTTGAACGAGCAAAACTACGGTACCAAAACGCGTTGCAAGCGGCCAAAGACACTTCGTCTGTCTTGGCAGCTCAAAAAGAATACGATCTTGCTCGTAGTGTTTACCAAAAGAACAAACGCTTAAACAGTTCAGGCTCGCGTTCAGAATCTGAAGTCAAAGAATCTCGTTTTCAGCGCGACATTGCGATGCTAAAACTGGATAAAGCCAATAACGACCGCCAAATGGCCTTTGGCGAAGCGAAAGTGGAATTAGCAGGGATGAGCTCGGTTAAGCAACGAATCTCTCGACACACCCTGCGGTCAAACTACAACGCGTACGTGGTAGACATCTACAAGAAGCCCCAAGAGTACGTCAATATTGGCGACGAAGTGATGCGACTGGCTCGGATGGATCAAATGTGGGTACAGGCCAGTTTAAACGCGACGACCTTAAACGCTGCTGACGCTGAAAATCGCCCTGTGACGGTCACGCTTCAGACGGCTAATGGTAAAGAGACGTTTGAAGGAAAAATCGATCAAGTATCGCTCGAATATGTGAGTGCCGAAGAGTATCAAGTCAAAATCAAAGTACAGAATCGTCGTGAAGGAAACTCTTGGTTACTTCGCCCTTTCAGTCAAGTGTCGATGGTAATCCACATGGACCGCAACGCAATCACCAATGAGGCGTCCGCAAGCCAAGCTCAACAATTTCAATTACCACTGGCTCACTAAGTCGATGTGACGACCAAGCTACGAACGTCGACATTCAGCCCAGGTTTTGGGCGTTTCAAATACTTTGACCGCTTGTAATTGAGCGGCATCAAATTGCCCGTCTAACCAACCAAAGATTGCAGTCGAGATGTTTTCGACGGTTGGGTTGACCTTTGCAAAGTAATCGATGTCAACGTTCAAATGCTTGTGGTCTAGCTTGTCGATAACCAGCGTTTTGACGGTTTTAGCTACCTTGGCCAAACTCACTCGTAAGGCTTGGTCGGTGTCTTGCAAAATCGAAACCTCAACGACGTAGTTGTGACCGTGACCTGCAGGATTATTGCATTTATCAAAGAGCATTTGATTTTGTTCGTCAGACAAATGATCGCAGTGAAGCCGGTGGGCTGCAGAGAATTCAAACTGATGCGTGAGTGTTGATTGGGTTGTCGGCGAATTCAAGGCGAGTGAGTCCATGGTCTTGACCTTCGGTTGGGAGGCTTCTTCGGTATAGCGAGCGTAGCTCAGGTAAGGCGATTGGTGTAGGTGCAACGACTCAATGGCAGGACATGGATTGGTGGAAAACGCACTCGCACCGGTCACAAACGACGGCCATAAAGCCAATGATCGCTGCCAAACGATGTCTAACATTACTTCTCCCAGCATGGGTCGCGACGCATTGGGTATCAAGTCGTTGGAAATAATTTCGCGAAACATATCGTCGATGACTTTAATGTTACAAAGATAACCAGTACGAGGATCTGGCGATCCAGCGATAACCAGTTGCAGGCGAAGTTGAGGAGCGATCAAGTCAGTCGCCGGCCAGCCAGCCCAGCCGTTTTTGAACTGACCGTCATCAATAGTTCCCGGTGGCACGAGAGCAAATCGAGTTTCGCGGGACAGCCAAATCATTGTTTGAGAACTTTATTCCAAATACGTGACTGAAATTGTCATCGTCGCCTTTCGCCGAACGACAGACGACTCTAGGACACAGCCTAGGCCTTATGCACGTCTAGCGGAACATCACTCCGGCGTTGAGCCAGCTGAAATCGGAAACGCTGATCCACTAGGGTAGTCTTCGGGCAACGTGACACACTTCCAAACGACTGTTGCTACTGCGTCGGGACTCACACATTCTTCGGCTGGAAAATCGGGGAACAACCCGCGCAGCAGCGGCGTTTCGACGGCACCTGGACGAACTGAGCAAACGCGAATATCTAAGTCTTTGCCTTCTTGAGCCAACGAATGCGTCAACAAATCCAACCAAGCTTTGCTCGCTCCGTAAATGCTGAACCCAACGAAAGGGTCTACCGCTGCCAACGACGACACATTAACGATGGTTCCGCTGCGTTGTTTGACCATCGTTTTCCAAACCATCTGAATTAAGTAGAAAGAGCTACGCACGTTGGTGTTGATTAGTTGCTCAAAACACTCTTCGGTAATCGCGCCGAAAGGGCTTAACGGCGCCACACCGGCGTTGTTAACCAGTACATCGATACGGCCAAAATGTTCTAGCGATCGCTGAGCAAATGCCGTGGCTTGAGTGGGTTGGTTTAAGTCCGCAACGACGGCCAGTAATCGCTTGCTGTCGATCACCGAGTCACTTGAAATTAATTTTAGTGCTTCGTCCAAACGCTCTTGCGATCGACCGCAAATCGAAACCCGATATCCAGAGTCATAAAATTGACGAGCAGTCGCAAGGCCGATACCACTTGAGCCACCAGTGATCAGACAAACTGGTTCTTGAATAAAACTACTCATGCTTCTGCCAGGACTCACTTACCCTTTTTTTTCGCCTTCTTTTTGGCGGCTTTTTTCTTAGTGGCTGTTTTTTTGGTGGTCGCTTTTTTAGCGGTCGCCTTTTTAGCAGCTTTTTTCTTGGTGGTCGAATCAGCAGCTTCTTCTGCCGCAGGTTCAATTACTTCGATGATATCTTCTTTAATTTTCTGAACGAAGTGTGGCGGTTTACCTTCGGGCGAAAGTTCGCCAGCGCGTTTGTCAGCGGCTTTACGTTGGTTGAATTCGTACTTCACGACCAACTTCATCGCGTGGTTAAAGACACCCCAGTACACTTTTCGGCGAATGACTTCTTCAGCCTTCTTTCGAGACTTACGTTTCTTCTTTTTCTTGGGCGCAGAATCATCTCCGTCAGCCACTTTTTTGGTTGCGGTCGCTTTTTTCTTGGCTTTTTTGGTGGTCGCTTTTTTGGCGGTCGCCTTTTTCTTGGCCATGTTTTGACTGTCTATTTATCTGAGGTCTATGCGGAATTAGTGGAAATTCAAGCTGCGAATTGTAGCCCAAGTCGCCACCTTTGAATAGCGACCTTTTATTGTTCAACTCACCCAATTTTAACCGGCTGGGTCTTGGCCGTCTTCGACCGTATCTGTTGCTGGAGGTGGATCATTGACGCCTAGCGAACTGGTATCGGTCCGTTTTTGGTCACGATAAGCTCGGCGGGCAGCTTGGTACTGGAGTGGGTCCAATGAGTCCAGTTCTTGGTCAATTTGTTCAGGTGGGCAAGCCAATTCGGCACCTAGTTGACCTAGGGCCAATTTTTCAGTGACAAATTTATCGGGTGCTTCGGCAAGGGCAGAGTGTTGTTGGTTTAACCGCTCCAGTATCGGTCGGCACCACCCACAGCCTGTTCCCGCTCCAAAACACTCGCTTAGTTGGCTGGCCCGGCGAGGCTTTTCGACTTTAATGAACCGGAGGATTTTACGTCGGCTAACATTAAAGCAGAGGCATATCGGAGCGTCCAAATCCATATTCTTTTTTCCTCGATTACAATAGAAAGCGTAGGGGAAGGGCTGCTACGGCAGCAGCCCTCCGATTGCCAAACCGCGAAGTAATACCCAGTGATGGTAACCGGTTGATTGATAAAAGCGGAAGTTCCGGAATTGCGGCTGCCTTAAGCCAGCTAATCCTTACTAGGCATACCATTAATCGTTCGCAAATGACATTAAAATGATATCATACATCGAAACCTTTACCGGCGCGCTTGGTTAATTAATGCGAGCGAACGTCGTTGTATTGTCCGTAAACAATAAGGCATATTTTTGTCTACTGATTCCACTAGCGTTCCCAAACCAACCAAGTACGAACTCTCGGACCCCGATGTGCGGTTGATGCTACAGGTACGTGAAGGAAACGCAGGTGCATTTGAGATGCTCGTTGAAAAGCATCAGGCGCGATTGGTATCGCTGCTGAACCAGATGGTCGGAAATCGCTCGCAGGCAGAGGATTTGGCTCAAGAAGTTTTCATGAGAGTCTATCGTGCCCGCGAACGTTACATTCCGGCAGCCAAATTCACGACATGGCTTTATACGATCACACAAAACGTCGCCAGCAACTCGTTACGAAAGTCGTCACGACGAAAAGAAGTAAATTTAACGAACAGCCCTTCTGGGGCCGTCCCTACTCACTCTTTGGATTCGTTGGCGAAAGATAGAAGCGGTTTGATGCCAACTCGCTTGGCCGCGCAAAAAGAAATGGGACAGATTATCGAAGATGCCGTTCAATCGCTCGGTGAACGACAACGAATGGCGATGTTACTTTCCAAATACGAAGGCATGAGCTACCAAGAAATCGCGACGACGATGGAATTGACTACGCAAGCGGTTAAGTCCTTGTTATCTCGAGCAAGAGCGAATTTGCGCGAACTGCTTGAGCCGTACTACCAATCGGGACAGTTGATGCACTCCACAACCGACGAGAACAATAGTTAACACCCAAACTCAACTTCACTTCATTCACCTGTAAATCAACTTATCGGCCCAACACTTCCATCATGACAACGGACGAACCAAAATCTAGCTCCACCGACGCTGTCATTGAAGAACTGACGGCGTACCTAGATGGTGAACTGGACGAAGCGGCTCATCAAGCCGTCGAGACTCGTTTGGTTGAAGACCCAGAGTTCTTGAGTGAACTGCAGTCGTTGCAGCGGACTTGGGACACACTGGATCACTTGCCAATGATTGACACTGGCAAAGATTTCACACAGACGACAATGGAGCTGATCGTCGATCAGGCCACCAACGAAAAACGCTCTTGGAAAATCTCTTGGTCGTTTGTGTTTGTACCGCTATTACTGCTGACTCTTGGTGGTGGCCTGTTTGCAGCCGGTTACACTTTTCAACGAGCCAATAAAGACCGACCGGATCAGGTTTTGCTCGACCATTTACCGGTCATACAGCGACACGAGATCTATGATTCGATTAACCACGATTTAGTTTTTTTGGAACAATTGAATCACCGAGATTTGTTCCCACAATTGAGCTACGACCCGATCAAATCATTCGATCAGGCGCCGTCGCCAGTCGAAGACACCGCCCAAGACTCGCGAGAAGAACGCTTGGCTTACATTGAATCATTGGACGTAGAGCAAAAGGCGGCGCTTAAGGATAAGCTGGATGATTTCCTGACACTGTCCCCTGAAAAGCAAACTTCGCTGATCGATTTTCAGAAGCAGTTGGCGGAGCACCCTCAACACGACCAGTTGGTTTTTGCTTTAAACGAATATTACCATTGGTTGAAGTCACTGGATGCCGGAGAACGGTCGCGATTACAAGACAAACCGACTGATGAGCGGTTGGTATTGATTCAGAAGCAGCGAGTTCAGGCTCGTGAAAATGACGCGCGAAGCAATTTTGTCAAAATTGCGTCTTCGCTGCCCAACAGCGAAGACACCGATATCATCTTCAGTTGGTATTTGCAACTGATCAACTCAAAAGAAGAATTGATTCGAGATCGATTTCCACAAGCGTACAATGCCTATCGTGAGCGAAAAGGCTTCTCGCCACTACCTACGGCCAAAGTTCGCCGCCGGTTCAATCGCCGAGAAGTTAGTTTGATTGCAAGCTTTCTAATGAGCTTCGATCGTGAGTTTGTGAACGATACTTTGGTGACGAGCGACGAATCGGATATGTTAGTCGCAATGTTAACTTCGGAATCACGTGACTTATTATTCAGCATGCCTGAACAATTTCAGCGGGATGCGATCTTGTCTTGGATCAAAGCAGTGAACGAAGTCTATCGCAAATCTTTTCGAGTCAGTGAAGCGCAATTACGAAAGTTTGCGAGTGGCTTGAATGAAAGCCAACGAGATAAACTGAAGCAACTACCAACACGAGAGTATGTGCCAAAGCTGATGGAAATGTACCAAAAACATAATAGTTCGCTGCCGAATGGCCAGCCACCGGAATAACAACCGGCCGCTGGACAATATAACTAAGCTTGAAGTCGTCTTTGAGGCTACATCTGTTACTGGTTATTCATTTTTTGCCGCGGGCCCTACACGGTTGGGGGAAAACGGAGTGAGATCAATCTCAGGCACTTTTTGTTCAACCAGATCAGCAATGACCTTTGCTGTGCCAGCGGAGGTTTGCAGACCAGCTTTAAAGTGTCCGGTGGCGACGATGGCATTGTTGAAATCTGCTAATCTTCCCAAGTAGGGGAAACCGTCATAAGTTCCAGGGCGCAAGCCAGCCCACGCTTTGATGTAATTCTCAGCCCCCAATTCGTCCGCAATGCTCTCGACCCACGCACGCAAATTGGCCACTTCATGTTCGGTAGTTCGGCAATCAAATCCTACTTCTTCAATCGTTGTCCCCGCTAATACGTGCCCATCTGCGCGGGGCACCAAATACCGTGAGCCTTCATTGATCAACGGCGCATCGGCCCATCTGGCCGACACTGTTTTTTCCAAACGATAAAGCGCTAATTGCCCCCGCACCGGCTGCATGGGCAGCGCAACATCGAACTGGCTTAGTAAACCCTCGGTCCACGGCCCAGCGGCGAACACAAACTGACTGCCAGTTAAAGTCCCTTGGTCGGTCAAAACCGATTGAATCTGTTGTTTACCTACATCGACTTGAATGTTTTGGCAGTTGGGCAGCAAACGTACGCCATTGGTTTCACATGCCGCCAACAAAGCTTGTGCGTGCCGAGGGTTATGAAGCTGAGCCGCCTGCGGTACAAAAACAGCCATGCTAACCGTGGTGTCCCGAAACACATTGGCCAACATTGGAAAGCGTTGTTGTAATTTTTGTTGATCCAATTGGTGGTTATCGATTCGGCGATCGTTCCATTCATGAATCGCTCCGACCAATGAAGCCACCTCGCCACTGGACCTAGCGAGATACAGACTGCCGCAAGTCTGATAACCGTTGTCGATTTCTGTCTCACGCAACAAACGCGGCGCCCATTCACGATGAATTTGGTTGCTCAACGCCTCCAAATGCTCATAGGGATGCACGGCCGTTTCACGGTTGCTTGGCGGTATCATCCCCGCACCAGCCCAAGAAGCTTGCCCTGCAAAATCTCTGGCGTCGACAAGCGTAACTTGGTGGCCGCGCGTCGAAAGCTCGTAGCCAATAGAAAGCCCAATAACACCACCACCGAGAATAACGATGCGTTCGCTCACTGCAGGTAGCCTTGAGGCAATGCAGCAGAGATTTTCGCAGCAAGTGTACGATTAGCTGGTGAAGCCTGCGTTGTATCGGTGGCAGACGAAAGATTGGCCAACATTTGCTGGAGCGCAATTTCATCATCAACATCAGTTCTTTCAGCGAGCAAAGCGTGACTCTTACCTTGCTGATTAACCCGCTGGATAGTTTGTTCCAGCACTGACGACGTACTCCAATCAATATTGTCAAACACTTCGACCAAGCTGCCTTGCATGCCCAATAAATAATACCCGCCGTCGGTACTGGGCCCAATCACGACATCGTTTTCGTCCAATCGGTTGAATGCCGTTTGAATTTCAACGGATGACAACTGAGGGCAGTCGGCTCCGACAACAACGACTTTAACCCCCGATTTGGTCGAGTGCTTGGATTCGGCATCCGGTAGCCGGCCAGCAAAAAAATTCCGCATACGATCACCAAGATCGCCTTCAACCTGAGGTTCCAACATCCAGCCAGTGGGAATCGCCGCTTGAAAATCAACTTGGCGGTTAGGGGGACTGAAAACTACCGTTGCGCGCGTCGAAACCGGTGCTATACTATCGAGCAAGTGAAACAAAAAAATCTCGTAGAGCTCACAAGCTAATTGATCACCCAAAGTAGCGGCCAAACGCGTTTTAACTCGACCTGGTTCCCAAAATTTGGCAAACAATCCGAGATGATTCACAAAGCTGTTCATAAAAATGGTGGCTCAATTAGCTATAATTCGGTTGCCAAAGAAATTCAACTGCAGAAGTTAAACGGCAATAATCTTAGTCTTCATGCATGGGCAGCGTCAATCTGCCGGGTTATTTAGGTGATTTCAAAGTATGTCAGAACCCAGCGCTAACAGTTTTGTAAACCTGCTGGAGAAGAGCGGCGTCGTCGCCCCGGATAGCCTTAAAGCAGCCGTTACGGAACTTAAGGAAAAGATGACGGCTGCTGGCGAAACAATCACCACGGCCAGTTTAGTAAAGCACCTGATAGAAAAGGAACTAATTACCCAATGGCAAGCCGACAAATTCATGGTCGGCAAGTACAAAGGGTTTTTCTTAGGGAAATTTAAACTACTGCAGCATCTTGGCTCCGGAGGCATGAGCAGCGTTTACCTAGCGCGCCACAAAATTTCCAATCAGTTGCGAGCCGTCAAGGTCCTACCACGCAAAAAGGTAGCCGACAAAAGTTATTTAGACCGGTTTTATTTGGAAGCTCGAGTCGCAGCCAGCTTGAACCACCCGAACGTCGTTCGCATTTACGACATCTGTGAAGAAAACGGCGTACATTACATGGTGATGGAATACGTGAAAGGCGAAGACCTGCTGGAGCTAGTCAACCGCACGGGGCCGCTAAAGTTTGCCGACGCAGCTAGGTACATTGCCGACGCCTGTGAAGGCTTAAAACACGCCCACGAAAAAGAGCTCGTTCACCGCGACATCAAACCAGCGAATTTACTGTTGGAAGAAAATCAAAACGTGAAGTTGTTGGACTTAGGCTTAGCTTTAGTCAATCAAGACGATGACGAATCGCTGACAGTACTGTACAACGAAAAAGTCATGGGTACCGCCGACTACCTTGCGCCCGAACAAGCGGTCAACAGTCACTCAGTTGATTTACGGGCCGACATATACAGCTTGGGCTGCACGTTGTATTTCCTACTGGTTGGTCATCCACCGTTCCCTAAAGGCTCGCTGGCGCAGCGGATTGCCAAGCATCAAAGCACTCAACCGCCTTGTCTAACGACGTTGCGAGAAGATGTCCCTGAGACATTGGTTGAAATCACCCAAGGGATGATGTGTAAGAATCCTGACGAGCGAATGCAGACATGTGAAGCAGTTCAATCGGCGTTGGAACATTTCCTTGCGACCGAAGAAATCCCCGATTCTGTTAAGTTGATTCCACAGCCTGAGCCCACTGCGGAAGAAGCTTCCGACAAAAATGCTGAAAAACAACAAGCTGAAAACTCCGGCGATAAACCAACCCAGTTAGACACAATTGACATCAATGCTCATCATAAAAAGCGGAAGTCTAAAGCTGAATCGTCAAATTCAAAAAACAGGAACTCGGAAAAACCAGCTGAGCTTCCTGCTTGGATCCTGCCATCCATTATTGGTGTCATGTTCCTTGCACTTATCGCGGCTCTAATGCTTGTCTTGTATTTGACTAAGTAATTTCTTTGAAAGACACTGTTTAGATGTCACCATTTCGTAAGTTCCTTTCATTACTCCTGGCCGCACTTGCCTTACTGCCGTGGTTGCCGCAAGAAGCCCAAGTTTTTGCTCAAGAAAAAATCAGTAGCAAAGATCAAAAAACAATTCAAACTCTAGAAAAGTACGTCGGCCAAATGTCTCGTCTGCTAGAAGCCGACAAAGACAAGCCTGCCGTAAGTGCTGCGAAGAAAGCGATCGTTCAACTAAAGAAATTGGTGAAAAAGCCCAATCCTTCGACCATCGTTAAAATTGCGTCCACCTACCAATCACTCGAGTCTGGATACCAGCAGTTGGTATCCGCTGGAGCGAAAATGCCAGCACTGCCCGAACTGCCAAAGATGGCAGACGCTGATGGAAAACCAGCTGCCCCGATGGAAGCAGTTAGTTTTGTAAAAGACGTGGCGCCGATTTTGAATTCAAAATGCGGCAACTGCCACGTCAATCAAAAGCGAGGTAACTTTAGTTTGGTTTCATTTAATGAAATCAGCACGGGTGGCGGTGTAATCGCCGGCGAACCCGAAACCAGCCGGTTGGTTGAGGTAATCGAAAGTGGCGAGATGCCCAAGGGCGGTGGTAAGGTCAGCAAGGCAGAACTGGATGTGCTCAAAAATTGGATCGCGACAGGGGCCAAGTACGATGGCGACAACCGCGGACAGAGCATTGCCAATGTAGCGCCGGCAGTAACGGGCACTTCCGACGCCGTTCCGCTAAAACGTTCGAGCGGAAATGAAACGGTTTCGTTTGCTGCGGACATTGCTCCTATTTTGGTTGAAAACTGCCAACGCTGTCACATGATCAATGGCCCTCGAGGACGCTTCAGCATGGCAAACTTTGCGGGGCTGTTGCGAGGTGGCATGTCGGGGACTGTGATTAAACCAGGCAATGCTCAAGGAAGCTTGTTGGTGCAACGGCTACGTGGACAAGACGTTGATGTGATGCCGCCTAATAAGAAGCTCAGTGAAGACTTGATCGAAAAGGTCGCCACTTGGATCAACGAAGGCGCTAGCTTCGACGGCATTTCGCCCGATAAATCCACAGCTCAAATCGCGTCGATTTCTAGGGCCAAGGCGATGACGCATGAAGAACTTATTGCAAATCGTAAGCTAACCACCGCAGAAATCTGGAAGCTGGCGATGACGGACATCAATGCCGAAACCGTGGAAAGCAAAAACTTTTTAACTCAAGGGAACGTTTCACTGGAAGACCTACAAAGCGTTTCCGCGACCGCCGAAGTGATTGCCAGCCAAGCAAAACTGACGAACAAAGCAGGTGACCAACCTTTTGTTCGTGGAAACGCTACGCTCTTTGTATTTCCCAAACGTTACGACTTTGGTGAGTTTGGACGAATGGTGGAGGAGCGAGATTTTCCGCGATCGATTTCGTCAACTTGGGTGCGGACTCCTGAGCGAGCTTACGTGGCGATTTTAATGACCCGAAATCAAACCGCGGCCGATATCCAAGTGGAGCTGCATCGTCAACTGTCGGCTTTGTTTGTTGCCGGTCGCTCGGAGGATGTCCCTCGTTGGTTCGCCGATGGCTACGGATGGATGCAAACCAAAAAAGCCTTCCCAAAAGACGAAACAGTGAAGTCGTTAGAGGACCGATCCGAAGAGGCAGCCCGCAAAATGAACCAGTTGGATGACTTTGTAAACAACCGGATCGACGCAGACCGAGCCGCTTTGGTGGGTTACTTGTTCGTCAAACAGCTAAAAAAGAAATCTAGCGTCTTCAACAAACTATTGGCTGATATAGACAAAGGGCAGTCCTTTGAGCTGTCATTTGCCAAACACTATAAAATGCCTGTTAGCGTGATGCTAAAAAGGATGGCACAATCGGCGAAACAGTAGCCGACTGATCACTCAATCAGGCAGCAGCCGCAACAAGATTTTTCGGTCGCGTGCCAACGTTTGACGTCGGTTAGGATCGGTCGTTTAACGCGGATATTGCCGGATAGGCGTGAGACGGTGGCTAGCTTTGTTTGCTCGGTGGGCGTAGTGAACTTCGACAGGAAGCCCGGAAACCTTCGCAGTCGCCCTATCTTGACAATTATTTTCGGCGACATACGATTGAACTACAGTTACTTCGTTCTTGCGTTCGACAAAATAGATGAGCGCGTTTAATTCGTTGTCTCAGGCTATACGAACCGGTTCGTTGGCAGTGGCAATTGCCGCAAACTTTGTATCATCATTTAGAGGAGAGAGTCGATGACTCACGTGGTTGGTAAAACCTGTGATGGGTGCCGTTACACCGATTGTGTTGTCGTGTGCCCTGTGGAATGTTTCTACGAGGGTGAAACGATGTTGTATATCAGCCCTGACGAGTGCATTGACTGCGAAGCATGTGTTCCGGAGTGTCCTGTCGAAGCGATTTATCACGAAGATGATCTGCCAGAAGAGTGGCAAGAGTACATCCAGATTAATGCGGAAAAAGCGGAAACTTGTGAGAACATCACTGAGCGTAAAGAGCCACTAAAAAAGGATGACTAGCGGCCAAAGAAGCCGTCAGTCGGAATTGCGAACTACGGTCGAGTGACAATAAATAGTTGCACGCCCCTTAGGAGTCATAATCTTTTGTGAGCCGCAGTAGTGATTGGCCTCATCTTTTTTTATAAAACCAAAACATGACAAGCCGCCTGGGATCGACGATTCTCAAGCGGCTTTTTTACTTTAGATCCGAGTTTTCAACGAAATCGAGTTGTTTCGACTGTGATTTTTACGGTAAGCAATCATCCTAAGTCAACCGCTGACTAAACAACTTAGATAATCAAGCAACTTAGGTGTTTGAGCCACAGTCCAATAGACAAACAACCAATGGAATGGGTCGACAGTTCACCCACTTATTGTGCATTTTTAAAAAAGCACATTAATTAAACAATTGCAGAAAAGAGACACAACATGGTTACCAATCGAAGCTACGACTGCGTTGTAATTGGTGCTGGTCCAGGCGGATCCACGGCGGCGGCAATCGTCGCCGAACAAGGACACTCGACGCTGCTGGTTGAACGAGATTCCGTTCCTCGGTTTCACGTTGGCGAATCACTAATGCCTGAGGCCTATTGGATTCTTGAGCGTCTGGGCATCGTTCGGGATATCGAGCAAGCTGGATTCACTCGTAAGCATGGCGTTCAGTTTGTCAGCAGCAGCGACAAAGAGACAAAGCCTTTCATTTTCGCCGATCATGACGATCGACCTTCGAATATGAGCTGGCACGTCAAGCGGGCTGAATTCGACAAACTGTTATACGACACCGCTTACAATCGCGGTGCAACCTGTTCAGACCAGACACGTGTGCTGGACATAGAGATTAAGAAGAAGGGCAACCACCTAGTTAGCCTGCAAACCGCTGACGGCAAAGAACATGATGTTTCAACCAAAGTAATCATTGACGCCTCTGGCCAATCTGCCATGATCGCCAACCGACTTGGGTTGAAAGAGTACTATCCCGATTTAAAGAAGGCTGCGATTTGGGGTTACTTTGAAAACGCGAAACGAGCAGGTGGTGACAATCCAGAAGTCACTTGCATCCTCAACACCGAATCGAAAGACGCTTGGTTTTGGTACATCCCACTGGGTGATGGAACTGTCAGCGTAGGAGTGGTCGGCGACAACGAGTTCTTGCTCAAGCGCGGCGGTGCCCCAGCGAATACCTTCGCAGAAGAAGTCAAAAACTGCCCGGGGATTGGTCGCCGCTTGCAAGACGCAACCCAGGTTGGCAAGTTTAACATTGCAAAAGAGTTCTCGTACAAGACGTCACAGATGGCAGGTGATGGGTGGGTCTTAGTCGGCGATGCCGGCGGCTTCATTGACCCCATTTATTCGTCGGGAGTCTTCTTAGCACTCAAGTCCGGCGTGATGGCGGGCGAAGCGGCTGCCGAAGGGTTACACACGGGCGATATTTCTGCCAAGCAATTGGGCCGCTGGTCCGATGAGTACGAATCGGGTGTGAAGTGGATTCGCAAACTAGTACGAGCGTTCTATAACAAAAACTTCAGCTTCGGGGATTTCATGAAAAAGCACCCGCAACACGTCGGCAACCTTACCGACTTGTTGGTCGGCCGAGTGTTTGACCGAAATCCCGGCGAGATGTTTGACGACTTAGATCCATGGCTGGAAAAGCTTGCTAAAGGCGAACCGGTCAAAACGTAAGCCGTCCGTTATCACCGTCACTGCGTCGGGACACTGGCTTTCGTTTGCTTGATTTTAATCAACATGCCCTGCAGTGATTTCTGCTTGATGGCCCACGGCACGTTCCTTTGATTGGCGAATGTCGATTAACGAAGTACCGTTCTGAAAGTCGATCTGCTTGATCTCAACACGGTCAACGCGAATGCCAGTCCGTTGATAGAGATCTTCGTAAAGTTCTTTGACGTTCTCTGGACGCAATAGATCGAGCTTGTCGTAAACAACTTCGCTTCGGTTTGTCTTGATTTTCTTTACAGCAGGCCCCAAGAACCGCTCCATGAACAAACAAGCCCCGAAAATGACCGCATTGGTAAATACCAACTCGACGTATGAAGTCTTTTTATTAGACAGCGAGTTGATGACCGCGAGGCCGATCACAACAAACAAATAAGTCATATCCTTGACATCAATCTGGTCGGTGCGATAGCGAATGATCGCAAAAATTGCGAACAGCCCCAACGCCATCCCTAGTTCTAGTTCGAGCTTTTTAAGCGTAAAGCAGATAAAAAACACAACGACGTTCATGATCAAGAAATTGAAAATGTAACGTTGGTTCTTTTTGTTATTTGAATAGTAGGCAACGCCAACGACCAAGGATACGAAAAATAGATCAAACAGAAATCGAACGATCATTTTGTACAGATCGTCGTCCCACAGCGGTACGCCCAAGAAAGAAACTTCTTCAATTCCGCCCGTCAACTTCGCAACACTCGTGCTTTCAGCCAAAACGCCTGAATTGTTAAGAAATAGGTTACCGATGAAGCAACCTAACATGGCAAATAACAAACATTTGCGCTTGAAAAGCACATGGGCCTGAATTCCGCTGGTGCCTGCAACTAACCGCTGAAGCTGTCGAATCATTTTATTCTCGGAGAATATGGGCAAAGTTAGCCAAAAGCGGGTTGCTTGTGGAGGTATTTTGGTAGGTCGCGCTGGCACCGTCAAGAACCTATCCAACGGAGTATCCGTTGGATTTAACAACCGACATTGTTGTTTCTTCCAAGAATTTCCTTGATTATCGCAAAAACGACTCATACATTTACCGGTACCAGCGATTGCTGTTACCGCACAAATTAAAAACGACGCGAAACCCTCCCCACCCAATTCTTCATTTTTTCGCTAACTATTCCCTAGTTGTGAAAGGTCGTGGCTTTGTTTTGGAAAAATAAAACAGCGAAGCGTACAGGCTTTACCCTAGTCGAGCTTCTCGTGGTAATTGCCATCATCGGCATTCTAATTGGGATGTTGTTACCAGCCGTCCAGGGCGTGCGCGAGGCTGCGCGGCGAAGCGCTTGCATGAATAACCTGCGGCAGCTGGCTTTGGGATGTTTAAACTACGAATCTTCTTTACAGCGTTTCCCAGAGGGTTGTGTGATGGGGCAGGGGGCTGGGTGGTCGGCCTTCATTTTACCGCACATCGAACAAAGAGCGTTGTCGGATCAGATCGATCTGACCGATAACTCGACTGCGCCGTCAGGAGCTGGTAATGCAAGCCACTGGACCAGTGGTCCTAACGAAGCGGCTTGCGCTACGTTCATACCGACTTTTCGTTGCCCCAGTGATCCGGTACCAGACCACATCGATAGTGGCGGTGTCGTAGGAATCACCCAACGCGTCCCATCAAGCTACTTAGGCGTGGGCAGTGGCACGACTGACAATCACAGTGATTTTTACTTTTCTTCATCACGAACCAATAGTGTAGTAAGACAGGCTCGTAGTGGAATGCTGGTGCCAAATCAAGATGCCGACTATTACAACGAATTCCGCTTGAAATCAGTCGTCGCTGCAGTGGACTGCCCCGATGGTTTATCAAACACATTGCTGGTTGGTGAGTCGGTTTTTGACACATCGGACTTCATGGGGACCGGCAAAGGAATCGACCATTGGTACATCGGGTCTTACCAAATTGATTTCAATATCGAGATGTCCGAATTTTTAGGGTCAACTAAAATTCCGTTGAACTTGTACCACGATTTTCGAGATGAACGCTTGGCCACGCTAAGTGATAGTGCTCGATCATCACTATTTAGAGAAATGGGATTTGGGTTTGCCAGTTGGCACGCTGGCGATGGTGTGAACTTTAGCTATGCCGACGGATCGACTCGTAGCCTATCTGCTAATATCAATGCCGAAGTTTTCGAAAATCTTGGAAATCGAGAAGACCGGAACGTCATTCCAAGGTTTTAATTTCGCTGCTGGTAGGCGCTCCCGTGAATATTGTATTACTACCGAATTAATTGAATCAATCAAAGCAATACCATGAGACATAAAGTCTTACTCGGTTTTCTTGCTGGCGTGCTTTTGCTGCTCAGTGGCTGCCCAGATTATTCTCATCTAAACGACGTGCCTGATTACAGCACGATGACCGACAACGGCGAATCAGAAGACGAGTGATATGCGCCGATCGGTGCTTTAGCGGTTGCTCGATGTGATTTGTCGCCAAACGTGTTCTCGAATTTTCAGCGCCGGTGCTCGGCTTGATTCGTGCCAAGAGGATTGGTAGATAGGTTGAGTTCTTGCTACACTGACCATAACTGTTCATTGCAGTAAAAACATGACATGGTGGTTCCTCTAGGAGATACAAAGATGACGATTGGTGTAGGTACGAGCGACAGGCAAGCAGCAATGGACTCGTTGTCCAATATGACGGACAATATCAAGCCAATCTCAGAAGGTGAATTTCGTCAACGATTGGAAACATTACAGGCTCAGATAAAAGAATCAGGCGCAGCTGCCGTTTATTTACATGCCGGTACGAACCTGTATTACTTTACCGGTTTACAGTGGAGCCCCAGCGAGCGCATGGTGGCTGCAATCGTTCCGGCCGAAGGCGAGATTTGCTACATCGCGCCGAAGTTTGAATTGGATACGCTGCGGGACTACTGGAAAATACCCGCCACGATTCACGCCTGGGAAGAGCACGAGAGCCCTTACGAGTTGGTCAGTAAGATCATGTCGTCGCTCGGTGGTACACTGTTGATCGATGAAGTAACACCGTACTTCATCGTCAATGGAATCCAACAAGCTAATCCGCAGCTGAAACTCGGGCATGCTCAGCCGCTGACTCAAAACCAGCGCAGCCGAAAATCGCCTGCCGAGATTGCGATCATCAAGCGTGCTCATGAAATGACTTTGGCAGTGCACCAAGCAGCCGCATCTATGCTTAAGCCGGGGATTACGACGGGCGAGGTCGTTGAGTTCATTGACCAGGCTCATCAAGTCGTCGGTGCACCAGCTGGGTCATTCTTTTGCATTGTTTTGTTCGACGTGGCGACTTCGTTTCCGCACGGTGTGAAAGATCCGCAAACGCTTAAAGCCGACGATTGGGTTTTGATCGACACTGGTTGTTTGGTCGAAGGCTACAATTCAGACATCACTCGAAGTTTTGCTTTTGGGAATCACACTGACCGACAAAAGGAAATTTGGGACATCGAAAAAGCAGCCCAGTTGGCAGCCTTCGATGCCGCGCAGCTTGGTCAGCCGTGCGAAGTATGTGACAACGCAGCACGGCAGACGATACAAGCAGCTGGCTACGGCCCTGATTACCAACTACCAGGCTTACCGCATCGAACAGGTCATGGTTGCGGCCTAGACATCCATGAAGGCCCGAATTTGGTACGAGGTGAACTCACCCCGATGGTCGAAGGCATGGTTTTTAGCAGCGAACCAATGATGGTAGTACCGGACGAATTTGGTGTTCGCTTAGAAGACCATTTTTGGATGTCAAAAGATGGGCCACAGTGGTTCACCGATCCTTCGGATTCGATTGACAACCCCTTTGGACTCTAAGACATCGCTTGACCGAGAAAACCATATAGACGTACGAAAAAACGCAAATGGAAAACGATCATCGTCGTCCATTTGCGTTTGATTGTTCGTATTAACTTCGGCTGGCTCGCAAGTAGCAATCTACTCTGGAGCGATGGTGGCGAGTTGCTTCAAGGCATCGAGCATTCCCAACAAATCTGCTTGGGGGCACTCTTCCCATTGAGCAGCTTTGTGCCTGATGATTGAAACTTTAAATGCACTGGCCGCATCCATCACATCGTCAGGCAATTCTGTGAAAGACTCAAACGGTTTGATTGTATGAGGCTTGGGGGCCCCTAAACCCTCAGTGCCAGATTCTGAATCATCGGATGTTGCCCGAGAATCTCGCGGCTTGCTGCCGCTCGGTGAATCGTCATCGCCCCAATCTGGCCCTTCGTGAACAGGCCCCTCAACATAATCTCGGTCGTTATTGCGAGGTTTCTCCGAAAGCGAAAGCGACTGAGTTTCTTCATTGATTTCGGTCGAGACGATTTCGCCTTCGGCTGGCTTATCGCCAACTTTGCCCAGCGTCTCCCAGCGTTGTTTTCGCATCGCTGAAACAGACCACTTATTCTGAACGCCACCTTCGAGCCACATCTCTGCATCATCCCAATCAAGAGCTGCATAGAAATGGCTCCAAAAAATTCCTTCGTATTCATTATAGACATGTCCAAAGCGGTCATAGCAGCGGCGCAACCGTCCGACATGCTGCGGGGTCACGCCACCGACCAACTGACTCCATGCTTCGTCGGAGTACTCACTGGGCTTCACATCTTTATGCTCTAATTGTTTTCGCCACTGGCAAATGATTTGTCCTTTCTCCCAGTTCGTTGTCGAAACCAATGTGTTCCACTGGCCGATAAACGGCTTTGATTCAGACGTTGTTTTCTGGCTGATGACAACTTGACTATCATTGTCGACGGAGAGAGTAGGGGTCTCGCTGGGCATGGGCATCCTGTTCCGATTTTGTGTTTTGGTGTTTTCTAAGGTGCCAACTTCGTTCTCGCCGAGTCGTCGATGGCACAACACAAAAGGTACCCGCATTGAGTTTTGAGAGAAGCCAAAAACCAACTTTCCAGCTCGGTTTTCAAATGCTTAGCGGGAACAAAAGAAACAGCCCTGAAACTTCGCCATTTAATTAAACTTGACACCCCGGTTCCCAACTGCCGCCGGCCCAATGATCACGTAATCCAATATTTATTCGTGGATAACGTGTTAGTAAAACGAGCAGAAGAAGCAAATCTGTCAAACCTTGCCAACTTTAGCGACTAAACATCTCAAAGAGCCCATTGAAAAAGGCTGGCCTCAATTGAGGCCAGCCTTTCCTGCGGTTCATCAGTAAAACTGAATCTTCGAATTTGGTTTTGCAATTAGCGTTGGCGGAACATTCGCAGTAAAGCTGCTTTAGCTTTCGGAGCTGCCGGAACAACATTTTCCTTAAATTTCTCCTTCGCCGGTTCGGGCATGGCTTCGGGAGCAGTTGAGGGCTCTGCATGGGTTGGCGATCCGCAGTCGCAATCGTTGGTTTCATCAACCGACCATTTATAGCTACAAGCTTCCACTTTTGTCTTTTCGACTTTCAACCTTGTGACCACGCGAGTGCGTGACTTACTAGGTGGGCAGCAATCTTGCCATGGTAAACGAACTGCGGGGACACAAATGGTTTCTTGTTCAGTCCTGAAACAAGTTTTCGTTTCTTTTTCCTTCTTGACGCTAAGCTTACAAAGATCGCCTTCGCAACTTGGTTGCGTCACGATCGGTGCCGATGGAGCAACCGGGCAACCGCCTCTGCATCCAATTCGCTGGCAACCACAAGCTGACTGCTGCCACATAGGCTGCTGGTACGCGGCACCAGTGCCGTATTGATAATCGGCTGGCCGTGTAACAATTGGCATTGGCACGCGGCTGCCGGAAGCCCCGACTACAGCCGCGTTGCTACCACTGACCTGCCAAATGCGGGGAGCAATTTCGGCACGGTGTACTGTGGTATTCGTGTTTGTCTGAGCATTGCTGATCGAGGTAATCATGGCAATCACAACGATCGCGGCCGAGCAGATAAATTTATTTACTTTCATGAGACTATCGCTTTGAAATTATATTTTCGTTTCTGGTTCTTTAACTATTTGCTTAGGTTCGGATGTTAGATTTGATCGTGGATTTAAAAGTCAACCATCCATCGAACACCGAAGATTTCGTAATCGCCTACACCGAGTGGCTCTCGGTCAATTCGGCCATTGATGTAGTTGAACTGCATGCGAGCGTAAGCGTTCCAGTACCAGTTCAATCCAAAGGTGAACGATTCGCCTTCGCCACCGATGACGTCATTGTCAGTCAAGTCAATGTACGAGTAGCGAGCGGCAATTTCCCACGCTCCCCAGCCTCGTTGGCAAGCCCCATCGCAGTCTTTGACAATGAAGAAGTTCTCCAAAGGTTTGATGCGGCCAAGTGTTCCGGTTTTGCGATTCCAAGTTCGGTGTTCGCCGGTCAAGAAATATGAAACCTGACTGTAATAGCCGCTGAAGGAAACATCCTCAGAGCCATTGTCGCGATCAACACCGACTCGTAGATACTCTCCGGTGAAGTTGAACTGGCCGACATTGAAGGCGGATTCAAGACCGAGCAAGTAGTTCGTTTCTGCATTGCTAATAAGACCGGTGTCTAGCCAACGACTACTTCCGTTACGAGCTTCTGCTCGAGTTCGGTAATCAGCACCCCCACGCCCTTGGTCATCAACCCCAGGATCACCGATGGATCCGCTGATGGCGAAGTGTCCCCAACCACGTCCACCAGAACTTTCGTCATACCAGTATGTCTTTGCATAACGCCCAGCAAGTTCGACCTGATAGTCGTCACCAACGGCACCGTCTTCATTTTGTGTCAGAATTTGATGCCAAATACCCCATCGCCAGTTAGAACTCTGGTCCTCTGAGATGCCGTTAGATGAAATACCAATTCGACGAGAATCTTGGTTGAATGCTTCGACTACAAACGGGCGTTCGATGAAGACATTGTGCCGCGAGCTATTTAGGTGATCCAAGCCATAGGGCCGTTTATGATTACCGATGATGACGGTTTGTAAATACGGAACGTGCTTAAACCCAAGGAACGCATCGCGATAGGAACTAGCTACACCGCCTGCAAACTCGCCTTCATACTTGTAGAAAACGTTGTCGTTGAGATCACCTTTGACACCAATCCGTAAACGACGGAAGTTGAAGCGGTCTTGTGGGTCACCATCAGCTTCTAATGGTTCCAAGGAATCATCGAAATTTGGGAACGCCCAGTAATCGATATGGATTCGGCCAAAGAATTGAAGCTTCGGTCCTTTGTGACTATGAAACAACAGATTTGGAAGCGTGTCTTGGACTTTCTCAAGCGACTCGTTGCTTTCTTCAAAGCTCTTTTCGAGTTCGGCCATGCGTTTCTCGAAAGCACTCACTTGCTCCGACGCATCCGCGGCTTCCGTTGACTTAAGACGCTTGTCGACGTCGTTTTCTACTTCACGAAGGCGAAGCTCTAGCTTTTCAATGGTTGCCTGCAACGATTCAACATCAGCGTCATTTTTTTCTTGCTGATAGTAGCTCGTTTGCCCAATGGTTGGTGAAGGCTGCCACCTAGCAGTTTGGGCGATCGTGTAGCTTTGAAGTCCTACAACCAAGCAAACCGCGAATGTTAAAATGTTTACTCGCATCTTTCCGTTTCCTAAAATTGATTTTCAATATCAACACATGAAAGATCGGAAAGAACGGTACAGTTAGTTATAATTGTTAGAACAAATTTCACTGGAAATAAAGAAACAAAATGAAAATCCGGAATAATCGGAAAACTTTAACTCTTAAATTGCACCTAATCCGTACAAGTTATCAACATAAGAGTTAAAGGATTCTTCATATACTGCCTGTAACCATTTTTTGGGATATCCGACGCTCATCACAGCCAACGCTTAGGGCAACCCAACCGGGTAGCCAGCGTCACTAAGATTCCAAAATACTGCTGCCAGACCACCCCGAAAGATGGCCTGATCAGCAATTAAGCCGCTTCATTCGCCAATTTTTTGACAGGACCAGTCAGACGCAAATATATGGCTTGTCGGATACGACGCTTTTGTTAAACTTTGCCGCCAAGAGAGGCAATTCATTGTCAAAGTTTCGTTTCAACTTGGTTGAAACCATTATCTAACGGGCGTTGTTCAAGTCGCCGAGATTAATACCTGAAACTGGCCAATATTGCTTTTTGAGAAATAAAACAACATAAGGATGGATGGCTGAGTCTGGTCGAAGGCACCGGTTTTGAAAACCGGCGATGGGGCAACCTATCCGGGGGTTCGAATCCCTCTCCATCCGCTACGAAAAGCCCTGTGAAAAATTTTCACAGGGCTTTTTTGATAACCGCTCATGAGCTGCAGGGCCATGCCCGTCTTGCATGTTGGCTGCTAACCGACTGCTAACGTGAACACCGTGATCTCTGGTCGAGCCATGAATCGCACCGGAGTCGTATGCCCGATGCCGCGGTTGATATACATTTTAAATTGATTGTCAATTTCGTATGCACCTGAAACGTACTCTCGATTAACCACTGGCAACACTGGGGCTCCTACGATCGGAAAGTTGCATTGACCACCATGAGTATGGCCAGATAGCAGCCAACCGTCGAAGTCTCCCCAGATCGGTAAGTCAGCCGTATCAGGATTATGAGCCAATGCAATCGAGGGCTTCCCTTCGATTTTCTTAATGACTCGCTTAGACAATGGCCGCCGTAAACCACCGAACCATAGGTCCGGTAAACCTGCGAAGTGCAAACCGTTCATTTCTACAGTATCATCGATCAACAGCTCCAAACCATCGGCGTCGGCGAACGCATCGATCAACCGGTTGGTCTCATCCGAGATACTACGCCCCTGAGTGGGGCCCATGTAATCGTGATTGCCGAGAACACAAGCCGTACCAAAGTGACCGCGAGGGAAACGTTCCATCAAACGTATACCTTCTTTAACATACCAATAGCTCGCACGATCAATGAAATCGCCGGTAAAACACACAAAATCTGGCTGCAAAGATGTTACGTAGTCGAACTGACGCAATAAAAACTCCGCGTCGACTCGTTCGCCGATATGGGTGTCACTCAGATGAACTAACGTCTTGCCGACCAAATGCTCTGGCAAATTCGGAATTGCCATCTCATGATGCTCGACGGAAACCCAACGCGGCTCTACTCCAAAAGCGTAGCCAGCCAAACCTGCCGTAGCACCTAATGCGCCTAATGCGAGTACTGATCGGCGCGAAAGACGCGAACCTGCTTGCTGACGTGGCACGGCAAAGTCGATAGATGAATCTGGCAAAGGCATGGAGTAGATCAGGTGCTAAAAAGTGTTATTGATTATATACAACCAAATTTTATTCTCATTGGCTTCAAGCCGAGCTTTTTGGTTAGACATACTTCGCAGCCAACCAAGCTATATCGGCCAATTTTAACGCAATTTATAACAATTTGTCCTAGGAAACTCATTAAATGTGGCCAACTAGCAAACAACTGGCCATGGTGTTAAGACAGTACGCTTCAACGGGTTGGTAAGTTCAAAAAATACGAGAGGCTGTTATCGCCCTCACCTAGAGACTCTTGCGGGCCAAATGCACCCTTGTCGCCGCCTACGGGGACAGGCTTTCCCTCAACAATGTCGTTAAAAACAGACTGGATTGGTTCCCGCGCTGCTAGGAAAAGGATGCCTGCCATGGCGATTGACGACACGACTAACGGTAAATACAGTCTACGGCTTTCAACGCAATTAATTTCAATCTTCTGGATCTGAAACATGCCCACGATGTACTTCGAATCGGACATTAACGTCAAAGCGCTCGACGGCAAATGTGTCGCCATGATTGGCTATGGAAGTCAGGGTCGCGGGCAGTCGCTGAACCTACGAGATAGCGGCGTCAATGTGGTCGTGGGTGTTCGCCAAGGCGGTAAGAGCTGGGATCAAGCCGTATCCGAAGGATGGTCTCCGTTGTCGATGGAAGAGGCCGTCAAACGAGCCGATCTTGTCTGTATGATGACCCCCGACATGGCGCAACCAAAAGTTTGGCGTGACACTGTCGAACCGAACTTGAAGCCTGGTTCGACCGTTTTGTTCAGTCACGGTTTTTGCATTCACTACGGTGCGATTACCGTTGCCCCAGAAAACAACGTCGTCATGATCGCCCCGAAAGGCCCGGGCGGCACGGTTCGTCGGCAATACGAAGAAGGCAACGGTGTGCCAGCCTTAGTCGCCGTTCACCAAGACTCAACCGGCGACGCGAAAGAATTAGCACTGGCTTACGGCTGGGGAATCGGTTCGGCTCGCACGGGCATCATCGAAACGACTTTCCCAGAAGAAACAGAAACCGACCTGTTCGGCGAACAAACCGTGCTTTGCGGCGGAGTCATCGAACTGATCGTTGCTGGCTGGGAAACGTTGGTCGAAGCCGGCTATCAGCCAGAAGTCGCATACTTCGAGTGCATGCACGAAGTCAAATTGATCGTCGACCTAATCTATGACGGTGGCATCGCTCGAATGCACGAATTCATTAGTGACACTGCTGCCTACGGTGGCTTGGTCACCGGCAAACGCGTCATCGCCGACCAAACCAAAAAAGCAATGAAAGCCGTTTTAACCGACATTCAAGACGGTACTTTCGCCAAAAACTGGATGGCCGAAGCAGAAGCCGACTACCCAGAGTTCAAGCGAATGAGGCAACAAGACTTGGATCACGACATCGAAGCCGTCGGCAAGAGCATTCGCAAGCAGTTTAGTTGGCTCAAGGGCAACGACACATAGTGGACCGGTCCACTGAATTTCTTGCCAAACGCGATGTACTTCTGGCTTCACCCGACCTGCTACAACATTTCAACGCAGTCGGTACGGCGGTGATCGACGCTATGCGACACCGATCACATCTTTACCAATGAACGGCCGCAAGGCTTCCGGAACAGTCACCGAACCATCGGCATTCTGGTTGTTCTCCAGCACCGAAATGATCGCTCGGCTTAACGCGAACGCGGTGCCGTTGAGCGTATGCACAAACCGCGTTCCTTTTTTGCCTTTTTCCTTATAGCGGATGTTCAACCGCCGAGCCTGATAGTCGGTACAGTTCGAGGTACTGGTTACTTCGCCCCACTCACCGCCGTCACCACGTCCAGGCATCCACGCCTCCAAGTCGTACTTCCGATAAGCCGGTCCGCCCAAATCACCTGTGGCCGTATCAACGATCCGGTAGGGCACGCCAATCGCATCAAACAAATCGCACTCGATCTGACGGATCTGTTCGTGCATCGCATTGCTCTGCTCAGGCAAAGTAAACGCGAACATTTCAATTTTTGTAAACTGATGAACGCGATACAACCCACGTGACGCACGCCCCGCCGCTCCCGCTTCGGTGCGATAGCAATGGCTAATGCCACACAACTTGATCGGCAAATCCGTATCCATCAACGTCTTGCCGCTGTACAAACCACCCAAGGTGATTTCAGCCGTTCCGATCAACGAGATATCCATGCCCTCAACGCTGTATATCTGCGTCTCGGGGCCACGCGGCATGAAACCAATGCCTTCCAAAACCGAATCTCGAGCCAAGTCAGGCGTGATGGTTGGAACAAACCCACGAGCGGCCAGCTGGGTAATCGCGTACTGCTGCAACGCAAAGTCCAGTAATACGAGGTCGCCTTTGAGGAAGTAAAAGCCTTGCCCAGTCGTGCGAGCTCCACCTTCGAAATCGATCCAATCGTGTTTCTCGCCTAGCTCTAAATGATCCAGCGGCTTGAAATCAAATTCACGAGGTTCATGTTTGCCTCGTCCTAATTCCAAATTCGATTTGTCATCGACACCAATGGGGCAATCAGGATGAGCCATATTGGGAATGGTCAATTCGATTTCGCGGATCTGAGCATCCAGTTCATCGTGAGCTTTTTGCGCGGCGTCCTTATCGGCGCGAAGTTGGCGAGCGCCTTCTTTGAGCGATTCTCGTTCGGCATCGTCTTTGGCTCCGCCGATTTTTTTGGACGCCGCATTAGCTTCCGCGTTTAGCTTCTCAGCCTCTTGCAGTTTCTCGCGTCGCTGTTTTTCGAGTTCGACAATTTTAGCGACATCGGACGATACGTTCCGATTGGTACAGTTTTGTAGAACAGCGTCGGCGTTTTCAATAACGAATTTGCGATCAAGCATTTTGCAATTGGCGGTTGATTGAGAGGGGCGTCAGATGATTGAAGTCGAAAATTTTAGCCAAGGCAGCGGCCTATGACAGCATCAAGTTACCGGGAAACGGAGTATTTCTAACAACAAAGGTGGCGACAGTTGCCTCCGGCCTGTCTTACGCGCTGGCAGGGAGGTCCCCCTTGCACCATCGCGGCCAGTAGTCAAAGAGTCGCTAAACTTCGTGGTAGGTGGTGAGTTTAACAACCGCGAAATACGCGAAAGAAACGAAACTAGGATTGGAGTTGGGGAATTCCGATCCGGTGATTTTGACTACCTGGTTTTCGTGTATTTCGTTTCTTTCGCGGTTGTAAAAAATTGCATTGAGTTACCGTGCTGGCTCGTTTGCCTTAATGCACATCGTTTTTCCTCCGCCGGCGAGTAAGACCGGCTGGAAGCACCGTCGCCACTTACCACCTAATCCATTTTGGCAATCTCGCCCCACAAACGGGCACTTGAATGAATGCCTTTGTGGAAATCAGCCAACGAAAATTTTTCGTCCGGGCTATGTAGGTTGTCGTCATGTTGGCCCCAACCCAGTAGCAGGGTATCAATGTCCAGCATTTGCTTGAACTGATTGACCACCGGAATACTTCCGCCGCTCCGCACAAACACCGGCGCGGTACCAAAACCCGTTTTAATCGCGGATGATGCCGCTGCTATGAACGGACTGCTCAATGACAACACAAACCCCGGCGCTCCATGGTGGTTCTTTAACTCAAACCGAATCCCAGCCGGACAAATCTCGGCCAGCATCTTCTCCAACGATTCATGAATTTTGTTGGAATCCTGAGCCGGCACTAAACGAAAACTAAACTTCGCTCCCGCCTCGGCCGGTAACACCGTCTTTGCTCCTTCGCCTTGGTACCCAGACCACATCCCATTAATGTCAAACGTCGGTCTCCCCCAACGCCGTTCAAGCGTCGTAAAGCCAGCTTCACCAAACAGTTCCTCCACACTCAGTTCCTCTTTGAACTGGTCGTCGGAAAAATCGAGCCCGTTAAATTGACTTCGTTCGTCGTCGGACATGTCGATCACATCGTCGTAAAACCCAGGCACTTGAATTCGACCTTCATTGTCCTTGATTTTGGCCAACATCTGTGCAAGCGCATTGGCAGGGTTATTAACCGCTCCGCCGTACACGCCCGAATGCAAATCGCGATTCGGACCGTATACAAATAACTCAAAGTAAACGATCCCCTTCAATCCATAAGTGATCGCCGGCTGGCCCGGCGCGTACTGGCTACAGTCACTGATAACAACAATGTCGGCCGCCAGCTTTTCGGCTACCGTCATGCCGATGTCTTTGTCGTACTCGCCTTTTAAGAAAGCACTCAACCCGGCCCCACCGGATTCTTCTTCACCTTCGATTAAGAACTTGACCTGCACTGGCAACGATCCATCTGAACCATCCGCATTTCGCGCCGCCAAATACGCCTCCAGCCCAAACAAGTGCGTGATCATCTGGCCTTTGTCGTCAGTGGCTCCACGAGCATAAACGTTGCCGTCGCGGACGGTAGGTTCAAACGGCGGTGAGGTCCAAAGTTCGATCGGATCTGGCGGTTGGACGTCGTAGTGGCCATAAACCAAAATGGTTTTTCCATTGGGCACCGGCGGGGTTTGCGCGTACACCAATGGTTGCCCACAGGTCTCAATCATACTGGTTTCAAGGCTCAGATTTTTGAATTTTTCAGCGAGCCAAACCGCTGCCTGCCGGGTCTGGTCATCGTAAGCCGAATCCGTCGCGATGCTGGCCATTCGGAGCCATTCGAATAAATCGGCTTCAAACCGTGGCTTGTTTTGAATAAGGTAGTCAGTAATACCATCGCTCATTGCTTGTTTTTCCATGAAGGATTGTTTACTGCAATTATATTGATGGTTTCAACTTGTAACACCGCTAAAAATCAGTCAAAGTAGGGAACATGCCAGAACGGGTTTTAACGCTATTAAGGCAGCCCATTCTTGGCTCATAAAGAGGAATATTAGTCCAACACTGGGATGACAGGGCAAAAGAGTCAGTGAAATGTCTGAAGAAACTGCCACAATTGAATCCGCCGTCGCTGTCGAGGCACCTACACGCAAACGTAAACGAGACACTAAGCGTAAAAAGCAACCTCGGTTTCACGTCGTGCTGTGGGACGACAACGATCACTCCTATGGCTACGTGATCATGATGCTCCGAGCGTTGTTTGGTCACGACCGATCGACCGGAATGAAAATGGCTCAAGCGGTCGATTCGCACGGTCGAGTTATTTGCATGACCACAACCAAAGAACACGCCGAACTTAAACGCGACCAAATTAAGGCCTTTGGTAGAGACATTACCATCAGTCGATGCAAGGGTTCCATGTCGGCCACGATCGAACCTGAAACAACCGACGACTAAAAAACAAACCATGGCGACATAGAACATTGGCCACACTAAAAACCGCGACACTCGGCTGCAAAGTCAACCAGTACGAAACGCAACTCGTCCGCGAAGGACTATTAACCGCTGGGTTCGAAGATGCCGCTGAAGGCCAGAACGCCGACCTATGCATTGTTAACACTTGCACGATCACCGGCGAAGGCGATTCCAAGAGCCGACAAATCATCCGCCGCATGAACCGCGACAACCCCGACGCTCGAATCGTCGTGATGGGGTGCTACGCGACTCGTGAACCCGAAGCCGTTGCCGCACTGCCGGGAGTCACCGAGGTCGTCACCGACAAACGCGAGATTCCAGATCTGCTAGGACGCTTCGGGGTCGTTGACATTCCCAACGGAATCTCCGGCTTAAATAACCGACATCGCGCCTACGTGAAAGTCCAAGACGGCTGTTTGCTCCGTTGCAGCTACTGCATCATTCCCCAAGTCCGCCCGCAAATGTTTTCGCGACCGCAAGCCGAAGTCCTTGATGAAATCGGCGTGCTGGTTGATCGCGGGTTCCGCGAAGTCGTGTTAACCGGCATCCACCTTGGGCACTACGGCGTTGACTTTAACAAAGGCAAGCCCAAAACTGAATGGACGCGTTTGTCCAGTTTAGTTCGCGAGATCTGCAAGCTATCGCCGGACCTTCGCGTTCGACTCTCCAGCATCGAAGCGACCGAAGTAACGCGTGAACTAATCGAAGTCATGCAAGAGTACTCGGACCAAGTTTGCCCGCACCTGCACGTTTGCGTCCAATCAGGCAGCGACCGGATCTTGCGTCTTATGAAACGCCGTTGGACTCGGCGGCACATCATCGACCGTTGCAACCTAGTCAAAAAAGAACTCCACAAACCGGCTTTCACCACCGACTTGATCGTTGGCTTCCCCGGCGAATCCGAACAGGACTTCCAAGATTCTTTGGACGCTTGCCGAGAGATCGGATTTTCAAAGATCCACATGTTCCCATTTAGCCCCCGCAAAGGAACACCTGCTGCGACCATGCCCGATCAAATCGAAAAGGCGGTCAAGCGTGAGCGTGGAGCGATCGTGCGTGAACTCGAAACCGAACTACAACAAACATACTTCCAAACGCTGGTCGGCGAGCGGTTGCAGTTGTTGGTCGAATCAGTAGAAGCCGATGGCAGCGTCAAAGGAACCTCCTGCCGCTACGGGCAAGTGGTCGCGTCTGGTCTGGAAGCCAACGACAATGATTTAATCGACGTACAAATCTCGGGCGTCGGACAAGGTGTTTTAATTGGCGGGCCGGACCAAGGTTCCGCAACTTCATGATTGCTTATTTGAACGGTGAGTTTTTACCTCTGGTTGATGCAAAGTTACCAGTCTGGGACTTTGGATTCACGATGGGAGTTTCGCTTACCGAGCGACTCCGGACCTACTCGGGTCAACTGCCGCTACTGGATTTGCACTTGGAACGGATGTTCGCAGGAGCCGAAGTGATCGGCATGGGCGGGACCATCGACCGCGCTGAACTGGCTCGAGTCATCGAAGAAGTCGTCCAACAGAACTTACCATTGGTCCAAGCCGGCGTCGAACTATCGATCGGCGTTTGCATCACTCCCGGATCGATGGGCGCGATGTCTCCCGAAGGCGAACAGTCCGATTCACCAACCGTGCTGGTCACCGCGACTCAGCTTCAGGCTTGGATGTGGCAAGACGCTTATCGCGATGGCGTTCGACTGATGACGGTGGACGTGCAAGAAATCCCCGGCGAGTGTATTCCGCGAACGCTCAAGCATCGCAACCGATTGCACTATTATTTGGCCGAACAGCAAGCAACCGCCAGATCGCCAGGTTCTCGAGCGTTACTATTGGACGCAGACGGTTTCATCACCGAAGGCACGACCGCTTCGATCGTGGCGGTTAAAGACGGAAAACTCATTCGCCCCAGCGTGAGCAAAGTTTTGCCAAGCGTTTCGTTGAGTTACGCTCTGCCGATGTTGATCGGAATGGGATTGGAAGTAGTTGAAAAAGATTCGACCGTCGCCGAATTTCAAGCGGCCGAAGAGGTACTTTGGTTTAGCTCGCCGATGGCAGTGCTTCCGGTATCGGCAATCAACGGCGTCACCATCGGATCGTACGAAGGCCAGAACGCCGACCCGAACAACGCGATGCACCGCCCGGTACTCAACAGCGTGCTGAGCATCTGGTCCGAACGAACTGGAACGTCACTCGTGTACCGCAAGAAACGCAAAAAGAAAAAGCGTTAAGGTATAGTCGCCTTTCGCTCCTGCGAAAGAAGCGTTACCCTCGAATTGTCTTTTTCAAAGAGACCGACGTCGAACGCGATGACCTTGTTAATTGATTATTCCCTTAGTGCTTGGAATTGAAACACAGAGGCACAGAGATCACAGAAAGACAATAATTAATTCCTCCGTGTCCTCTGTGCCTCTGTGTTTTTCTTTCCTGCCGTTCATTTCTATTGAAAACTCGCGAAAGAACTCAATCATGAAGACGATAACATTCATCTGCCTGACCTTATTGTTTTTCACAAACGTTGGCACATCCCAAACTGCCGGTACCGCCAAGCAACCGGACCCGATCGAAGCCGAACTAAACGCGTACTGGGGCGAGGTCTCGCGGAGTGTAAAAGAAGGCGACTTCGACGGTTACTCGGCAACCTGCCATCCTCTGGGCATCTTGGTATCGGGCAATAAAAAAACCAGCTACCCGTTGTCTAAGGCTTTAGCAAAATGGAAGCCTGGCTTTGAAGATACGCGAGCCAAAAAAATGACCGCCTCCGTAGATTTTCGGCTTTCGCAACGCTTTCACGATTCGACAACCGCTCACGAAACCGGCATCTTTCGCTATGCGACCACGACCGACGGCAAAGAAACGGTAGCCCTCATTCACTTCGAAGACCTGCTTCAAAAGTCAGCCGGTCGCTGGCAGGTCATAATGGAATACCAAAAATCGGCCGCCACTGAGGCCCAATGGAAAGCGTTATCGCCATTAGTCCATCCGCCTAAAATGTAGTGAATGAGACTACGAATCCTTGTAGCCGCGAGTAGTGAACCTTAGCACAAACCGGAATGCGCATGTGCGCAAACGAGTGAGTGAGCCCTAGCTAATTATGTCAGCAAATCAAACCCAGCGATCTAGTTTTAGATTTTCTTTGGCTGCCCAACGGAGCATGACCTCACGTTCTTTGGCTTTGGGTCTGCGATTGAGTGGCCCAAGGGCTGTTTTGATTACTCGGCCTGGCGTTACCTCAATCGTCAAAACACGACCACGATTTTTCGGTATCGACTTTCCATCAAAAACCTTACCGGTCATCGACCAAATGGTTGTCTTTCCCATCCGGCAAGCATCTTCGTAGGACGCCACGCAATGGCGCATCGTTTTGCCTTCGTCCCGAAGCCGCTGGGCGCAGCGAATCTGCCTGATCTGCCATATCGAAAGGATGCCAGCTAGGTCTTCGGTATAAAAGAAATCCTTAACACCGATTTGCTTCCACAGTTTTTCCGATCGGCCGCCACGCTGTCGTTTTTCTCGGCGGCGACTTGCCCCGGCAGGATAGACTTGATCGGTTGCGGGGGTCGACTTTGGTTTTTGAGCCCAAGCAATCGCGGCATCCACCGTATAGTGATCCGGCGCTTGTAAAAATCGCTTTACGACTTCACGCGATCGCAAGCGAGGTACTCGAAGTCCCAACATGCTGTTGCCTTGCCCAACATGACGAAACCACATCTGATGTTGCTTCGCACTACCGTAGTCAACCCACCATGCTTTATCGAGAAACTTCGGCACGGCATGTGTCGCCAGCAGGTGGCGAACCAATGATCCAAACAACGAGTTAAACGTCATATCAGTTGGATTTGGTTTCCAATCAGAAGGATCTCGAATCCAGTGGCGACGAGCTTCGCATAGTTGTTGAAGGCCACGCAAAATGTATTCGGTCGCGTAAAACCATGCGTACCCGCTCTGCGTTGAATAATCCAATAAGCAGGACGAATCTCGGAGTTGGTTAACCAACAATAGAAATTGAGATTCGTCAGAGTAGTTGATTTGTTGCCGAGTTGACGCAATTTGGCTGTTGATCAACCGACGCGCAAAGCTACTGCGTTTAGCAAGCTTGTTTTCCATTTTTCCAAAGCTCAGTTGTCGCCAAATTGCACGTAGTCGAATACCGTGTGCAGCTAGAGCGATTCACAAACAAATGAATTGGCATACGCGTGCGAGAGTTCAAATTCTCGCGAGTCGATGGCTTGGCTAAATCAATGATTTGAATCAGCAACATCGATCTACGTCGACCGAACCAAAGCAACGAGACTTAATCGGTCGGCGAGATTACGACGTACCCAACCTGAAATTGACTTAGAAACCTGAAGCTTTATGCTTCAAACTCCCAATCAAAACGTGGTAGAGAAATTGAGATGGACGGATTGCTTTCGCATGGAAATAAAGATCCACTGAGTGCGGTAGAAAGTTGTTAGAAGACCAGACAACGGACCGCTTTTCAGGTTCGCTGTGGTTAGTTAGATTTCGCAGGAAATTATCGCTGCCTTCGGTATTGATTCCGGTTAAGATCTCAGTGCTAAATCACCTTGGGAAATCGTTTTACGATGTCACCCTAAAACGACCAAGAAGCAAATTACTCAAGACGATTTGAAACCTGGAAATCCACCATGAAAAAAACAAAGGCTCAATTGATCGCAATGGTCGATTCGGTAATGAAGTCGAGTGCCTGCATGGTTGATTTCGATGCACTCATGGTGCCGATCGAAAAACAGTTTCCCGGCGTTGATATCGGCGGACTGATTTTTGACCCACCCTCTGGCAAGCGGATGAAAGCAGAGGAAATCGTTGACGAAGCATTGCGAATCAGTAGCAACTCCACCGGGGAATCGATGGAACCGCGTAGCGATCATGAGTGACCGAGGTCGAATAATTTGGCTGCGCAAAACGATGGCCGCATTTGGCTTGCTATTGTTCGCAATCACTTGGCGGCTCTGGACTCCGCAAACCGAGTTTCCTCAGATTCCTTTCTTCGGTTGGTTAGTCGACGTACCGGGTGGGGTAGACTGGATCGCGCTAGTGGGAACGTTCATTAGTTTAACCACTATTCTATTCACGAACGATCGTTGGTCTAAAGCCGCAACCGGCTTGTTTTTGATCTCTACCTCACTACTGGTTTTGCTGAACCAACATCGTTTGCAACCGTGGGTTTATCTCTTGCTAGTGACCAGCAGTTTGCTGATGTGTTTACCCTATCAAATTTGCCTTACGTGGCTCCGGCGAATTGTGATCAGCATCTATTTGTATTCAGCTATTAGTAAACTGGACTACCAGTTTGTGTTTACCGTCGGCGACCAAATGCTGGACGTGCTGGTGGGATTCGTCGGCTGGGAACTAGACGGTTTTTCCCCATGGTTACGAATCGCACTGGTTCTCTGCTTGCCGATCGGCGAGTTACTAGTCGCCGTTTTGTTGCTGTTCCGCAAAACTGCTCCCATCGCAGCGTGGTTGGCAATCGGATTGCACGTGAGTTTGCTGTTGGTCCTGGGACCGCTTGGTTTGAACCACCAACCAAGCGTGTTGGTCTGGAATGTTTGGTTTATCGTACAAGCGTGGTTGCTATTTTCGGCAAACGCCAAGAATGAAATCACTTCGACAAGTTCTGGTGCCAAACCAAATCAGGCTCGTTCACACTCAACCGAGTTTGTTATGGCGGGGCAATGGTTGGCGGTGTTCGTAATTTCTTTTCCGTTGACTTGTGCTGTTTCACCTTGGGTTGAGCTCCCGATCAAAGCCGACCACTGGATCGCGTGGGAAGTCTATGCCCCTCGCAGTAGCCGCGCGTTGGAGTATCCGCTACTTAAAGACCAGCCATGGGATGTACAACGGCCAAGCTCTATTTCAGCGAACTCAAGGTCGCTGAGCACCCTAGGCGTGCCGGTCTATCCGCAAGATCGTTTTCAAATGGCATGCTGGATGGCGTGGCTTGAATCACAGTCCAACGCTTCGGGCCTCAATCCGGTAGTGCTGGTATCGTCAACAGCCAACCGTTGGACTGGACAACGTCTTCATACCCGAATTGACGGCCCCGTTGCAGTCCAGAAATACCGTAACCAACGGTGGTTCAACACACGATCGCGTTCAATAACCAAATAATCTCGGCTCAGCTGCAGGCCGTCCTACTCCGCCCAGTCTGCCTCGTCGTCCAAAAACCGACGTTGCCTCGATCCAGCCTAAAGCCGTATCATTCAGACCGAACACACGAGTCCTTTAGTTGAGTAAGAATCATGTTGATTAGGTTGCTGGTAATGCTGTTGGTTACTGTCGGATTGACTGCTAACACACTTGCCCAAGATGGCAGTTCAAAAAACAACCCCGCCGCTGCGGTCGCCAAACGGTTGGAAAAAAAGCAAACTTACGACCTACGCTACAAACTCAAGCCCGGCGACAAAATTAATTTCTTGTTCGAGCAAGTCGTTTCAACTGAAACCCGCATGGGTGGCGAAGAAGAACGCACCACTTCGCGTAGTCAAACCAGCAAGCAATGGGAAGTCAAAAATGTGGACTCGCTGGGTCGCATGACGTTTGGCCTCAAGTGGACCGCTGTCAACATGTGGCAAAAAATCGGCGACAATGACCCAATTAAATATGACAGCGAAACCGACGCCAAGGTTCCTGAAGAGTACGAGACCATTGCAGGGTTGGTCGGCGAAACAATCGCGGTATTTTCAATCACTGACTCTGGCGAGATCGTTGGGAAGCTTTCAGATTTAGGCGACAGTAGCTTTGGCGCTGGCGAAGTGACCGTGCCATTGCCGGGCAAGCCAGTTTCGGTGGGTCATCGCTGGAACGTTCCAACGGTTTTGAATGCAACCGACGAGCGCCGAAAGAGTATTCGCCTCAAAGCAAGAATCAGCTATCAACTTGCCAAAGTCGAAACCAATAAAGCTTTCATTAGCTTTCGCACCGAAGTATTGACTCCAGTTAAAAGTGAAAAAGTACGCTCTACGATCATGCAACAAATGACCGACGGCTACATTGTGTTCGATATCAAACGCGGCTATCCGATTCTACGGCGAGTCGACTGGGACGAGAAAGCTCAAGGTTTCGAAGGCCCCGATAGTTTGCTGACTTATGTGGGACGAGCAACTGAGAAAGTGAAACTCTCTCCAGTTCAAGCGACCAATCAACTTAAATCAAAATTGTCTCCATTGGTTGCCAACCGTCCTAAGCAGGTCGAACTGCGAACCCGTGATGCGAAGCCGATAACACGGAAGTAGTGTCGGAAATCACATAGAGCCTGCACCAATCGTGGCGATTCGGCTAAAATGGCCCGATGCAACGAACCAGCCACGTATCAAATAACCCGTCATCCACTGGGGTGCTGGTGGCTGCCGCGATTCTAATCGTTCTGGTTTTTTTGCTGGGCTCGTTTACTGTGGGCGCCGTTTGGAGCCAAACACTAAGCCTAGGATTAGCCGCGGCTGGACTGGCCGTCCCTTTGGGTGTGGCGATTCACTGGGCAATTCGTCGTGGTGGACGAACAGGTCGTCTGCTGACACTGGCTTGCTTGGTCTCCACGATGTTACCAATGGTCGTTCACGTTAGCGGTTGGGATGCTGCCATCGGAAAGCTCGGCTGGCTAGCGACCGTCAGAGGCAATGTGTTGACTCCGCTGTTGTCGGGCTGGTGGGCGGCAGTCTGGACGCATGGCGTGATTGCGGCACCGCAAATTGGTTTGATACTGCATTTCTGTGACAACACACAACAACGAGTCTACGAAGAACAAGCGTTGTTAGATGCCGACGGGTGGACTACGTTCTTCTTCGTCAGCCTATGGCGACTTTGGCCAATGTTGATGGTTTCTACCTTGTGGGTGATCGTGACTTGCGCGCGAGAAATCACGGTGGTTGATTTATATCAAGTCGAAACCTTCGCCGAGCAAATTTATTTAGGTTACTCGTTGGGAACAGGAAACACCGCTGGGGTCTGGCCGACCGCGATCGACACAGAAGTCAACGTTGGATTTTGGAAAACGGCAATCTACGTAAGCCTATTGGCTGTCGCTGCAGTGGTGATGTTCATCGTGCTGGCTGACACAAGACGCTCTTTCGAAAACGAAACCGGCTCTACTGCCCCGCGACCGAATCGGTTCGCATCGTGGGTTGGTGGATTGCTACTGTTGCTATTGGTCGCAGTCCCGACAGCCAACGTTTTGATTCGATCGAGCTTCTACGTCGATACCGTTGATGGGCAGCCGATTCAAAACTATTCTCTGGAACAAGTATTTCGCGTGCTGCAAAAATCTTGGCTCGACTATCGCTGGGAGATGCTTTGGTCATTTTCAATTAGCCTTGCGTCGGCCACGATCGCGATTGTTCTTTCGGTACTATTGGTGCGTTGGACGTCGGGATCACCGTCCAAGCGATTGATCTTTGCAGTGGTGGTTGCATGCGGTTTGGCGTTGCCGGGCCCAGTAACAGGAAGCGTTCTGGCCCAAGCGTTTGCGGTACCAACTTGGCCATGGTTTGTTTGGCTGGTCAACTACACCATTTTTCCGCCGGTGACTGCAAACGTGGTTTTCTCAGGCCCACTCATCGCTTTGGCGATCTGGTTTGTGCTACACCAAACACCGCAAAATGTCGCCGAGGCAGCGTCATTGGCTGGATTGAGTCGTCGCGGAATTTTTTGGCGCATTCATTTTGCCGGAAATTTGAAAATGATTGTTGGCTGTTGGCTACTGGCTTGCGTACTATGCTTTGGTGAACTTTCCGCGTCACAGATCGTCCGGCCAGCAGGAATGGACACAGTGGCTCGGAAAATGTTGGGGGATTTGCATGCTGGGGTTAACGAACTGACTGCTGGAATCTCGATTGTAGTAGCAGCGGCCGCCATCGTAGTTTCGCTGGTTGGTTGGAGCATCATTCGAATTGGATCCAATAAATGAAGCCTATTAAAGATTGCTTACAACTCACATGCCTAATCATGGTTGTGTTTTCATGCTCATCGATCACGTTGATCACCAAACCAGCGGTAGCGCAAAACGAAATTGAAACAACACCTGTAGGCGACCAGTTAACGCTCTTACGGGATGGCAAACAACATAATCTAGTGGGTGATGTTTTATTGGACGCACAAGACGATAGTTTGTACTTCATACAAGACAACGGCCGGGCTTGGTTTGTAAAACCCGACGAAATCAAACAGCGCGTCGATTCTGACCAAGACGCGGCACCAGCGAGCTTTGACGCGATGGAGAAGTCGCTGCTAGAAGAGCTTCCTGAAGGTTTTGAAATCTATAAAACCAAACATTACTTGATCGCCTATCAAACCGAACGAGTTTACGCAAAGTGGTTGGCTCAACTTTACGAAGGCAGGCTTTATAGACAGTTTGAAATATTTTGGCGAAACAAAAAACTAGCGCTGACGAAACCCAAATATCCGATGGTCGTTATCGTTTTTAAAAGCAAAGCCGAATACCAACGTTACGTGGACCGTGACCTTGGTCCCGGCCAAGACATCGTGGCGTATTACAATCTGCTGACCAATCGAGTCGCGATGTTCGACTTTACTGCTGGTGACCGACGCCCCGGCGAAAAAATCTCTGCTCGCCGAATTGAAGAGATTGTTCAGAACCCGGCCGCAATATACATGGTCGCGACAATTGTTCACGAAGGCACTCACCAGTTAATGTTCAACCGGGGCGTGCAAACTCGATTTGCTGACACGCCGTTGTGGATGAACGAAGGCTTAGCAATGTTCTTTGAAGCTCCCGATTTGAGAAACAAAAAAGGGTGGAAGGTGCCCGGACGGGTCTTTGACCAGCGTCTGGTTCGCTTTCGAAATACGTTACAAAGCCGACCCGAAAATTCAATCGAGCGTTTACTGACCGATGACGATCGTTTGAAAAAATCAGAAACTGCTGCCGATGGTTACGCGGAAGCTTGGGCTTTCAATCACTTCCTGCTCAACCGTCACTCGAAAGAGTATATTAATTACCTCAAAGAGCATTCGCAGAAACCACCACTATCAACCGCAGGCGCAAAACAACGACTCGTCGAATTTAAAAAACACTTCGATGATGATTTTACGAAATTAGAGAAAGATTTTCTAAAATACATTTCTCGGCTACGCTAACCATTTTGTTGTTTAGCACTCATTTGCTCGGAACGTAGTTCGGCGCCCCGATCAGCACATAAATGACGCCTTCGGTGCCCGCAGGATTCTCGGTAGAGCCATCGGGTAAGTTTGATTAGACTGTTGATCAATTACTTAACGCTTTTTTTAGATGTGATCATGAATTCCGGAATCTATTACAGCGATTACCTTCAGCTGAACAAAATCCTTGACGCCCAACAACGTGAGAGCGAAAAGGTAGGCAAACCGGCTCATGATGAAATGCTATTCATCATCACTCACCAGTCTTACGAACTGTGGTTCAAACAAATTATTTTCGAGTTTGAATCTATTGTCGATATTTTCAAAGCACCAAAGCTTGAAGAACGGCGTATGGGCCGCGTGCTCCATCGGTTGTCCCGAATCAAATCCATCCAGCGCGTTTTGATCGAACAGATTGATGTCATCGAGACAATGACACCGATGGACTTCATGGAGTTTCGCGACCTGTTGATTCCAGCATCCGGATTTCAGAGTGTCCAATTCAAGCAAATCGAAATCTTGATGGGGCTGAAACGGGACGACCGCATCAAAGCCGACCGCGAGTTCTTTAAATCCCGTTTGTGCCCAATGGACCTAGGGGCGTTGGACGAATTGGAAACCGAATCAACGTTACTTGAATTGACCGACAACTGGCTACAACGAATGCCGTTTTTGGATTTTGAAGAATTTGAATTCTGGGAAGCTTATCAAGCTGCAGTTGATCGCATGCTGGCTTCCGACCAAAAGATCATCGAAAGCAATTCGACTTTAACTCCTCGAGAAATTGAATTTCAGATAAAGGACTTAGAAAACACCCGGCAGCAATTCCTTTCAGTGACCGACGAAGACAAATACAACAAGCTTCGCGACGCAGGTGAGTTTCGGCTTACTCAAAGCGGATTTCTATCGGCACTGTTCATCCATCTTTACCGTGACGAACCGATGCTGTATTCGCCGTTTCGATACTTGACCTTGCTAACAGACATCGACGAGCTATTTACTAATTGGCGTCAACGGCACGCCACGATGGTCCGCCGGATGCTGGGAACAAAAATCGGCACAGGTGGGTCATCAGGACACGACTACCTATCGGCTACAACTCGCCAAAATCGCGTCTTTACCGATCTGACTCGACTTTCAACTTTCTTAATCCCGCGAGAAGACTTACCTGAGTTACCCAAAAAGCTCTCGGAGAATTTAGGATTCTTCTTTGGTCGAAAAAATGGACATCGGTGACAGCTGATCTTCGACTAGTTCTTTCGCCAAATCAAAGTCAATGAAATCAACCGACGATTTACCGTCAACCAGTCGCTCCAAAATTGCTCGCTGTAACTGGCCTCGTTTGAACGCTTCTGCGTATGGTATCAAATGGAACATGACCATCGAGTAGCGTGGCATAAAGCGATCAGGAAATCGCTTTTCGAGCTCGAAGCCCACCTCCTTCTTTAATTGGAACTTTGGGTCGATCACACTTGACCGCATCGTGGTGTAATTTTCGATTGCCATATCTGCAATCGCTTCCGCGTTGGGACGTCGAATTCGATCAAACTCTGGCAGTACTCGACTCCAGTCATCGTTGTGTTTATCCAGCAAACGATTCAATTCCGAGCAATCTTCAAAGCCAGCGTTCATGCCTTGACCATGGAACGGCACGATCGCATGCGAAGCATCGCCTAGAATCAACGCTTTGCTGGTTAGGTGCCACGGCGAACAGCGCACGGTCCCCAATCGTCCGACGGGATTGTCGGCGAAGTCCTGTATGAGATTTGGAATCAAGCGAATCGCACTCGGAAAGAATTTTTCGAAAAACGGTTTTACGCCGGCCGGATCATCCAGCGACTGAAAACTCACCGGACCTTCTTTAGGCAAAAACAATGTCACGGTAAAACTGCCATTCTGGTTAGGAAGAGCGATCAACATAAAATCGCCGCGCGGCCAAATGTGCAACGCATTGGGTTCAATTTGATAACTCGCGTCCGGACCCGCCGGTATCTCAAGCTCTTTGTAATCGTGGTCCAAAAACTCGGCAGTTGCTCGACCGCCGTTAGCCGGCATCAACATCCGGCGCGTCTTAGATCCCGCACCGTCGGCCCCGATGAACAGCTCAAAAGGCTGTTCATGCGAATCGCCCGTCAATAGGCTTCGAGCTGAAAACACGTTTCGTTCAAAATCAATCGACTCAAGTTTTTGATTGAACTGTACATTCACTGGCGGTGATCGCTCGGCTTTGTCCATCATCAGGACGTTCAATTCACCACGCGAAATCGAGTAGATAACTTCGTCGGGACGTTGGCCGTAGGAACTAAAAACTTCGCTTCCGTCTTCGAGGTGCAGCATACGCCCCTTCATCGGAATCAGTAACTCCTTGACTTCTTTCATCAATCCAGCCGTCTTGAGTGCCGCGATGCCACGGGCTGCCAACGCTAGATTGATCGACCGACCACTTTCGCTGTCGACCAACCGAGGGTCTGGCCGTCGCTCGATCACCGAGACATCGTAGCCTCGATTGCCTAACATCACGGCCAGCAGCGAGCCAACTAGCCCAGCGCCAGCGATGTGAATTTTTTGGGGACGAGGCATAAAGGCAGTGTCTTGTGGAAAAGGATTGAGAGTTCTAAACGCGAGGCGATCTGTGAATTAGTTTAAGCTTCAGAGATGGTTTGCCGCAAACGGTCAACAAACAACCATATCTCTTCGAACGTGTTGTATAGCGGGGTCGGCGCGGCGCGGATCACGTTCGGTTCTCTCCAATCTGTTCGAATTCCACTATTCTCCAACTTCTGGAATATCTTTTTGCCAGGCGCACCATCGACTTTAACTTCTAGCGACAACTGACAACCAGAACATTCTGGAGGCGCGATCACGCTTACTTTGTCCCCCAGTTTTTCCGTCAAGCAGTCTCGAAAGAACTGTTGCTGCAATCGAGATTTTTCGACCAACGGTTTCATCCCTCCAGCATCGGCGAAAACTTGCAACGACGCTCGAATCGCCGCCGCTGACAAAATCGGTGGATTACTCAACTGCCAACCTTCGGCCGTCGCGATCGGATGAAAGTCGCCGGTCATTTTAAAACGACTATCGCGATCATGCCCCCACCATCCTGCCAATCGCGGCAGCTTGACGTTGGTTGCGTGTCGCTGGTGGATAAAACAACCCGCGATTGAACCAGGCCCCGAGTTCAAATATTTGTAAGTGCACCAGCAAGCAAAATCGACGTTCCAATCGTGGAGTTCCAGCGCCACATTGCCAGCCGCATGAGCCAAATCAAAACCAATTGGGACTTCCAGTTCGTTGGCCACCGCAGTAATCGCTTGCATGCCCAAAACCTGACCAGTGTAGTACTGGACTCCCGGCAATAAGATCATCGCCAGCGAATCTCCGTGCTTTCGAATCGCGTCACAAATCGATTCAGTAGAAAACAATTGCCCTTGATCGGGCTGGATTTCTATCAAGCAATCAGACGACTCGTGGCCGTGCAACGCGAACTGAGATTCGACTGCATTTTTATCCGAAGGGAATGCATGAGCTTCGATCAAAATCTTATTACGAGTTTTGGTTGGGCGGTAAAAAGTCGCCATCATCAAATGTAAGTTAACCGTCAACGTGTTCATCACAATCACTTCATCGACTTGACCACCGACTAAATCTGCCATCGTTTCGGTGAGCTGTTGGTGGTAATCGAGCCATTGGCCAGCGGTATGTGAAGGTAGGCTTTCGTGTTGGCTGTCTTCAAAATGCCCGCGAACCCCCAAACGCTGCCAAGCTTGAAGTTCGGCTGCGATATAGTTACTTGTAGTCTTGGGTTGCAAGCCCAACGAATTGCCGACGAAATACAAATCGGGCTGACCGTTGTGGTGGGGAATGAAAAACCGGTCTCTGAAACTGGCCAAGGAGTCGTTTTGGTCAAGTTTTCGGGCCTTGTCGAGCAACATAGGTTCGAGTTACTAAGAAGCATAAGGGACTGTGACGATAAGCGTCGTTTCAGTGAAACACGGTCGATTCACTAAAACCCGATTATAGCGACAATCCAAGTTGGCGTGGGCACGACAAGACCTCATCAATTTGAGGATTAGAGTTTTCCCGGCAGTTACGGATTCTCAAGTACGTTCTACAAGCAAGACATGCGGGCAGTATCTGCGACTGAGCACCATTTCGGATTGTCAAAATCAACCAATTCGTTAGCCTTTGTGCTTGCTATGAAGACAGGTTGGGTGGACATTGACCGATAAGGTTCGCCCGACCATGCTCTTGACATATTTTCCTTTCGGACAGGTTCGTGACTAAGATTCAGATTCCCGTTTTTTTTGCTCAACAATCACAAGACTTGCAGTCCGCCGCAAAAGCAGCCTTAGCAGCCGGCCAGGTCATCAAAGACGGCTATCATCGCTGCCACCAAATCGATGCCAAAGGAGTTGGAGACTTGGTTTCTCAAGTTGACTTTGACGCCGACCGCGTGGCCACGGACATCCTAAGCAAGGCCTACCCAGACACGACAATTATTTCAGAAGAGCTCAACCCAAACGCGGGTAACGCTCAGACGGATGCTTGGGTAATCGATCCACTGGACGCCACAACGGCCTATTTAATGAAAGCCGGTCCGCAGTTCTCGTCGGTTTTAATCGCCAAACGCCAAGCCAACGATACCACTTTGGGGATTGTTTACTTCCCGTTAACTGACGAATGGTTTTATGGGGCGCGAGGGCAGGGGGCTTTCAGAAACGGCCAACCTCTCAAACTGCGACAGGATTGGAAACTGTCCGAGTGCTGGGTCGAGATGAATCAATATGGCAACTGCAATTATGAGACTCCATTTTTCACGGCCGCAAAAACTGTGCTTCGTTCCGACGCTGGTGCTCGAATTGTCACGTCGAATTTCCCTCATGCGGGGATTGCGATGAGGATCTTGGAACAAAACAGTGGTTTGGCGATTGCAATTCACGACAACAACCCAGCCAGCTTAAAACAAAGGCCTTGGGATATCGCTGCCAACCAAGTAATCTTTGAAGAAGCTGGCGGCGTATTCTGCAATCCAGCAGGCAATCGAACCTGTCCTTTTACCGTTGAACCCATCTTGATCGCGCCGTCCAAAGCGTTGGCCGACCAAGTGTGCGACTTGGTCGCCTCTCACGTCTAAACATCCAAGTACTACGTTTCGGTAAGATATTTTCCTATAATCTTTGCAGCTAAACAAAACTATTTGCCCTACTGCCTGACGCTTCCACCATGTCGATTCTTAAAGCAAAAATGACTCACCAGATTATCGCCAAGGTAATTTCGGTTTGCGCCCCATTGGCGATGGACATGATGGATTGCAAAATTTGCAACTACGATCCTGCCCCTTCTGATCTTGCGTCATCGGATCCGAAATCGCGGTTGGCGATCGTTGCGTTTTGGCATGAGTACATCATTTCCGCTGCACCCGGTATTGGAAGCTCTTCAAATATCACCGCGCTTTGCTCGCAGCACCGCGACGGAGAATTGGTTGCGCTGACTTGTGAGGGAGCTGGGATGAACGTGGTTCGGGGCAGCACCTCTCGCGGCGGGGCAGGAGCAATCCGACAGTTGAAGCAATATGCCAAATTTTCCAACATCGGCCTGACACCTGATGGGCCTCGAGGGCCACGACGAAAAATGTCGCCGGGATTAATTTTTTTGGCGGCCAAGCTTGGTTTGCCGATCATCCCAATCGGCATCGGAGTATCGGATCCTATCCGTTTGGATACTTGGGATCGATTCGTCATCCCTAAACCTTGGTCGCGAATTCGCATGATCATTGGTCCCAGAACCGTGATCCCACGTAAAGTTTCCCGAGACGATTTGGCGGCTTCATCTGAGAGTCTTGAGAAAATTTTGAACGATCTGACCGACGAAGCGGAAGACTGGGCCAGCAGCGGGCGTGACATCCAAGGCCAGCGTCGGCTTCAACGCGTTTGCCGCATCAACCGCCTTTGGGTTGACCCACCCCACCCTAACTTCTCGGCAAAACCCATTGGTTACGGCAAGTGGGACTGAGCCAGTTGAGCAAGGTTGTGGGCTACCGAAGCTTTAAGAATTCGAACTCGGCTTCGTCAGCGCCTTGCAGCATGTCAACCAAGTACTTTCCTAGCACAGGGGCGAACTTGAAGCCATGCCCAGATAACCCGGCAGCAAAAGTGACGTTCGGATTTGCTGGATGCCGATCAACGACGAAGTTGCCATCGGCGGTCATGCTATGCATGCAACCGGTGTGGTGCACCAAGCGAGAACGACTAAAGTTCAGATAGTCACCCATGAAGGCCTCTACTTCCGCCAGTTCGACCGGATCTAGATCATTGTTCAATTGATCGGCGGACTCAAGCGGCTGTCCACCGGTGTGCTTGCAAACTTTCATACCGAGGCTATCGATCTCTGGCACGCCATAGAACTGATCGCCGTTTTCGTCTTGGGCGGCGAAGCAAGGAAAGCGATTGACCAATTTTTGATCCACGCGATCAATTTGAAACCACTGTTGCTGTTTTCGAAGCACCTTCATCTTTAAATCAACGCCCGGCAGCAAACGCTCACTCCATGCACCGGCAGCCACGATCAGTCGTTTTGCTATGAACACCTGTTGGCCGGTCGTGACCTCGATTGTGCCATCGCCTTGGGCTTGCCAGTGGTCGACACGTTGCCCCGACATGAGTTCGGCACCTGACTTGACTGCCTGCTTGATCGCCGCAGCGACGCAAATTTCAACCCGCAGAAAACCAGCCCCCGGATCGAAAACCCCAACAACGTCATCTGACAGTTTAAAAATCGGCAGACGCTGCATCACTTGTTCGGAGGTGAACTGCTCAATCTTCAAGTCATTGCTATCAGCACTGCTCAGGATACGTTGAATGATTGGGCTGTCCGGTTTGCCGATCTGCACCGCGCCGCATTGAGTCAGCAGTTCCTTGATATCCGGCGAGGTTCGATGCCGCTTATTTAGCTCGTCCCACATTCCGAAGGCCCGTTCCAGCAGTGGCAAATAACGCGGGTCATCGGGGTAAGCCCGATGAATGAGCCGAGTTTGCCCATGAGAGCTTCCGCGATCGTGTGCAGGTCCGTGCTGGTCGATTCCAAGTGTCTTCCAACCTTGCATCGCCGCATGACGAAGCGCTTGGCTACCGACGCCGCCGAAACCAAGAACAATGCAATCGTAAACTTGAGCGTCAGAGATTTGCTGATCGGGAGCCACTGAGAATCCATTCCTTTGACCGAGAAGCTGCCATCATTCAACATCGCTTCACGGTCTGATTGTAAGCTTGACGTCGACTACTAAAAATTCGGCGTTGGCGGCCGATAGTCATCCACGTTGATAGTTTTAAACCATTCGATGGTCTTAGCCAGTCCTTCGCGGATATCAATTTTCGGTTCCCAGTCCAAATGTTTTTTGGCCAGCGTGATGTCGGGTTGGCGCCGAGTAGGATCATCTGGTGGAAGCGGTTGGTAGACGAGCTTATTATTGTTGCCGACCAGTTCGATTGTCATCTCTGCAAGTTCCTTGATCGTGTACTCGCCAGGGTTACCGAGATTGATCGGCCCACGCACATCGTCCGGTGCGGCCATTAACCGAATGAACCCCTCGACCAAATCGTCACGGTAGCAAAATGAACGAGTCTGCGAACCATCACCGAAAATTGTAATGTCTTTGCCTTCGAGCGCTTGCCGAATAAAGTTGCTGACAACACGCCCGTCGTATGGATGCATTCGCGGTCCGTAAGTATTAAAGATCCGACATACACGAATGTTAACACCGTTGTGTCGGTGATAGTCAAAGAACAGCGTCTCAGCCGCTCGCTTACCTTCATCGTAACAAGCTCGCTCGCCGATTGGATTCACACTACCGCGATAATCTTCTGTCTGTGGATGAACTTCTGGGTCGCCGTAAACTTCACTGGTGGACGCCTGGAAAATTTTTGCTCCGCAACGTTTCGCCATACCCAGTAGGTTAATTGATCCCATCACCGACGTCTTCATGGTCTTGATCGGGTTGTATTGATAGTGGCCCGGCGAGGCAGGGCAGGCCAAGTTGTAAATCTCATCGACTTCCAACAAAATCGGATCAACAACATCGTGCCGAATCAACTCAAAATTCGGTTTGTCCAACAAATGCACGACATTCGTCTTTTGGCTGGTGAAAAAGTTGTCGAGGCAAATGACATCGTGGCCCATCTCCACCAATCGCTCACATAAATGGGAACCTAAAAAACCCGCGCCACCGGTAACAAGTATTCGTTTGATCATTGAGTTTGTGTCTGAAAAAAAATTAGGAGAAATAAATTGGTTGGAATCGTATTGCAAAAAAATTGCTTGCCGCTGATTAAATTGCTCGAAAGCCATAGCCGAACTTCTACACATCCATCCGGTAACGGCACTGATTAGGCCATTAGAAGGTTAGACAGTTTCAAACACATTCCAACCCCCAGTTTTTAATTCCGTTGAAGTTCAAGCAAATTACTAAAGGTCTTTCAGGATGGAAGGGGCAGAACGATAGGTGAGCTGGGCAGGCGAAGGCAATACGGCTATCGCCATCTATTTGGCGAAGATACGATATCCGCCTTTCGGAAACTCACTTTTCGTACATTTTTAGATCATGGAAAAAACGAACGTCGGCATCGTTGGGCTAGGCACGGTTGGTCAAGGCGTCGCCAAACTCTTGATCGATCACGGCGACCGTACTGCTCGTCATGCAGGACGGACGTTGTGGCTCAAACATGCCATTGTACGTGACCTCAACAAGCCGCGGGGCGTCGACCTTCCTGACAACATTTTGTCGGATGATTTGGAGCGTTTGATCGAAGACGATTCGGTCTCTGTGGTCGCACAGTTGATCGGCGGTATTGAGCCGGCGAAATCGATTACCTTACGCTTACTAGAAAGCGGTAAGGATGTCGTCACGGCCAACAAAGCACTGCTGGCGGCCCATGGTCCAGAGCTGTTTGATCGAGCTCGCGAACTAGGACGCTCGATCGCCTTCGAAGCGTCAGTTGCTGGCGGTATTCCGATCATTAGCAATGTCAGTCAAAGCCTTTCGGCGAATCAAGTCACGTCGATGCGCGCAATTTTGAACGGCACCAGCAACTTTATCATTTCCAAAATGGACGCCGAAGGTGCCGACTATCACGCCACTTTAAAAATCGCTCAGGAACTCGGTTTGGCAGAAGCCGACCCCGCGATGGATGTCGATGGCTCCGACGCCGCGCAAAAACTAGCGATCTTAGCGCACTTAGGCTTTGGGGCTCGTGTGCACTGGAGCGACATCCCTAAACGCGGCATCGACGACATTCACGCATGTGACATGGCGTTTGCGAAACAAATGGGCTATCGCGTTAAATTGATTGCCTACGCGAAGCTGGTCGACAAAGCAAACAGCATTCAATTGTGCGTTGGCCCAATGTTGATCAAAGCAGGTAAGCCATTGGCAGAAGTCCAAGCCAATTTCAATGCGGTTTCAGTGGTTGGCGATGCGGTTGGCCCAGTCTTCTTTCATGGCCAAGGAGCTGGCCAAATGCCGACGGCTTCAGCAGTCGTCGCCGATTTGATTGACACAGCTGTCGGAAGAACTCGTTTGACATTCAATACGCTTAAGTTGTGGGCCGATGGGAATAAACGAGTTGAGTTTGCCTCGCCTGGAGATCTAGAAGGACGCTTCTACATGCGTTTTGATGTATCCGACAATCCGGGCGTCTTAGGTCAGATTACCAGTCTAATTGGCGACCACGGGATCTCGATTGCATCGGTTATCCAACATGAAGCCGACGATAGCCCGGAACAGACAATCCCGCTGGTGATCATGACACACCGAGCCAAGGAATCGGCCGCGACGGCTGCCATGATTCAAATTTCAAAACTGGCGACCGTTGGCGATTCTCCTGAAAGACTTAGAATCTTAGACTAAGAATAATTGAGCAGCCTGATACGGATCCAGCAATTATCTGGTCCGAGTAAATTTCCAGTATTAAAGCCCGGGTTTGACTTTAACAATTTCAGGAGCATTCGTTGCTCAGCCCTTCCGGGTTCATTAGTAACCACCGCATTTTTCGATATCGACTAAATAAAGCCTACTCATGAAATACGTCATCATCATTCCCGACGGCTGTGCCGACGAAGCTCGCGAGGAACTGGACGGAAAAACGCCACTGGCTGCCGCTAACACGCCAGCAATGGATGAAATTGCTCAGCGAGGCGTGGTCGGGCGAGCCAACCATACTCCCGTTCACTTGCCCGCCGGCAGCAGCGTCGCCAACATGAGTCTGCTGGGCTATAGCCCGCTTGAACACTACACGGGTCGAGCCCCTCTTGAAGCGGCCGCTCAAGGCATTCAGCTCGGCGACAACGATTGGTGTATCCGTTGTAACTTGGTCTCCATCGTCGACCAAACAATGAACAGTTTCACCGCAGGGCACATTTCATCACAAGAAGCGAAAGTACTGTTGGCTACCGCTCAAGAAAATGTCGGCGACGGTCAGCTTGAATTCATCGCAGGAGTCAGCTATCGCAACTTGTTAACGTATCGTCCCAGCGAAGGCAGTACGGCTCCGTTTTCCCAAGATACACGCGCAACACCACCACACGACTTGACGGACAAATCCGTTGCCGACGATTTCCCGCGCGGCCCCGGCAGCGACCTGCTGAGCGATTTAATGCAACGATCGGCCGAATGGTTTTCCGGTCATCCAGTTAATGAACAACGCGCCGCCAATGGCAAACCAACTGCGACCAATGTCTGGCTATGGGGAGTTGGACAACGCCCCAACCTAAAAGCCTTCGCCGACTTGCACGGAGTCCAAGGAGCCATGATCACCGCGGTCGATTTACTACGGGGACTCGCCGCCCTAATTGGCTGGGATCGCATCGAGGTTCCTGGGGCAACGGGATACACCGATACCGATTACGCAGCCAAAGGTCGCTACGCGGTCGAAGCACTCAACAAATACGACTTGGTCTGCGTACACATCGAAGCGACAGACGAAGCTTCCCACGAAGGTGACCTGAAGAAAAAAATCGCTGCGTTGGAGTCAATCGACACCGATATCGTCGCTCCAATTTTTGAGCACCTTGAAAAAATAAGCGAACCATACCGAGTGCTAATAACGCCCGACCACCCCACTTACCTGAGCACTAAGACTCATACGCACGGGGATGTTCCGTTCACAATCTGTGGAGCAGGCATCGATGCCGACTCTTATAACCAGTATCATGAAGAAAACGCCGCGGCAAGCGAACTTGCAATGCCTAACGGTTGGGACCTGATGCCGTTTTTCCTGAGCAAAGAATAAGCCCCCACTAGAATTTATTTACCAGCCCCTTAACCGACCTGACAACTGAAAAATCATGCCAAAAATTGCAATCCTACCTGGTGACGGAATTGGACCTGAAGTCGCTGAACAAGCCGTTCGCGTGATCGAAACGCTAGATGCAAAACACAACGTAGGCTTTGAATGCCTTACCGCACCCATGGGCGGCGCGGCCTACGACCTACATGGTCACCCACTGCCTCCTGAAACCCTGCAGTTGGCCAAAGAATGCGATGCCGTTTTATTGGGTGCGGTGGGCGGACCGAAGTGGGAAGCGGTCGAGCGTGAACTCCGGCCCGAACGAGCACTGCTTGGCATTCGCAAAGAACTAAACCTGTTTGCCAACTTACGACCGGCCATCTTATTTCCGCAACTGGCTGAAGCCTCGACCCTCAAATCAGAAGTCGTTGCTGGTCTAGACATCATGATTGTTCGCGAACTGACCGGCGGCATCTACTTTGGACAGCCGCGTGGCTTGGGTGAACGCGATGGCGAGCGCATGGGTTTCAATACACTGACATACACCGAATCTGAGATACGCCGCATCGGCCATGTTGCATTCCAAACCGCCATGTTACGTGACAAGCGAGTCTGTAGCGTCGATAAAGCGAATGTTTTGGAAGTCTCCGAACTTTGGCGAGAAATTATGGACTCGGTTGGAAAAGAGTATCCAGAAGTGGAATTGTCGCACATGTATATCGACAATGCTTGCATGCAATTGGTCCGCGCACCGAAACAATTCGACGTGCTTGTCACCACCAACTTGTTTGGCGACATCTTGTCCGACGCCGCGTCGATGTTAACAGGGTCTATCGGCATGCTGCCGTCGGCGTCGCTAGATCAAGACGGCAAAGGAATGTACGAGCCCGTTCATGGATCTGCCCCTGACATTGCAGGACAGGGGATCGCAAACCCGTTGGCGACAATCTTATCAGCTGCCATGATGTTACGAGCGACATTCAACCAACCCGAACTTGCAGATTCGGTCGAAACAGCCGTGGCAGAAACGCTTGAGTCAGGCCTGCGAACCGCAGACATCGCCACCACTGGTCAAACAGCGTGCTCAACTGACGAAATGGGCCAAGCCGTAATTAGTAGGTTGTAAAGGCGGCTCGAGCGAGAGTGCGGTTGGATAGGTAAGTTGCGGGGCTGATGGTGTGTTTATTGAATCGAAGTATTTGCCTTAATCAGCATGGCTAATCAGCGATTCACTGACTGCAAATCTGAAATTTTGCAACTTGGAATGCTGCACACGTTGTGTTGGACTGAGCCGAAAAAAATTACGGTGTCAATCTTATCCCACGGAAAGACACCGAGTTTGAGCTTATCGCTGGAGACGCATTAGTTGTAGTAGCTGAAGACGAGCGTTAATCAAAAGATGATAATACTCGCATCGAGTTTCACAGACTGAAACAGACTGAAGACTACTTTTTAGTTTTGAGCCACTCTAGAAATTCCGAGGTACTCATGCCGTTAGCATCGCTCCTGTGAAGCATTTCGCCTGCGGTATTGACAATCATTGACGTTGGGAAGGTTCGCACACGGTACTTTCTAGTGAATGCTCCGTACACGTCGCCATCTAGATAAAGAGGCTCGAACTCTTTAAGTGCTTCTTGGACTTCCTCTTTTGGAAAGACTTTTTTCACCATCTCCTGGCAAGGACCGCACCAAGTCGCAGAACAAAAAACGTGGACGAGCTTGCCGGATTCTTTGGCGGCCGTCATTGCTTCGGTTGGATCGGTGTGCCAGTTTTCTGGTAGTTTCTTTCTAGTTTTTGCTGCATCTTTAAACGCTTTCTCGCGGTAGGCAACCCAGTCGTCAAAGACCTTTTTCGGTTGTGCTCGTAACGCATCCATTTTCGCTGCCTTCTTTTCTAAGGCTGCGATTTGCTTTTCGTATCGGTCACCATCTCGCTTTTTGAACGAAATGATTTGTTGCTTTGCCCACTCGCCACCAAACGTGTTGGACTTAGCCAAAAGCGGTTCGGCATCTGCACGGGCTTTGACACGAGCCGGATCGTCGGGGGCGAGTGCTTCGTAACGGTCAAGCAACACTTCGAGTTCTTTGTACATCTTGTTCTGTTCAACCACCAACATCGCAACGTTTTCCCCGGATGGCAACATTCTCCGGTAATGATCGTAGATTTCGACTTGCTGATCGTATACGGCGTCGTGGGCTAGTTGGCCCTCTTCTTTAAGGATGGTAGCCAGTTCGGCTTTCATGCCGGGGAAATGTTCGTCGAGAAAGGCGTAGACCTTTTCGGTCTCCATGGCCTCTTTATCACTTGCAGCTTTTTCAGTGTCTTGTGCGAAGGATGGAACTGCGAACAGGCAAGTAAGAACGATTGCTTTGATTAGTGTATTCATGTAATCACTTTAAACTATTTGTTAGTGTATTTTGAAGCAGCCATTATATGCATGGATTGCAATAAGGTTAGCTAATGCGTCCGTAAGGTTTGGAAAATGTCATTTTTTATGCCTTTCGGTGGCTAATATTACCATTCCATACGCCGGTTCTGATTCGTAATTACCGTTCGAATTCAGCCCAGCCAATAACTGGCGCGCTTCCGTTAAACTCCACGCCAAACTCATTGGTACCAGCGTTAATCAACAGGCAGCCAGGTTCAGGCTCCAGCCGGTTGCTGACTCGCAGCCACTTGTTGAAATTCGGTTTTGGCCATCGCATACATCGTAAAACCCACTAGCAGCATCCCAAGACTGACCAGTTGTGAAATTGTCAGCCCTGTTCCGAGTTGCCCAGCTTCGTCTTGTCGGACAACTTCCATTAAAAACCGTCCGATCGGATACAGGATTAGCATTAATGCAAACACTTGCCCGTCACGGCGTTTTAGCGTCCAGAAATACCACAGCACTAGGCTCAGTAATAACGCATTGACGGCGCTGTAGATCTGCGTGGGGTGCGTGCGAGCCGATCGTTTGGGTAGCGCACTAATGGGAACTGTAATTACATTGCCGGTCTCGGTTTGGATCACTGCACTAGGTAAATCCTGATCGAACGTGGACTGTCCGGTCGCGCCTTTAGCAAACCTGATCAAGTCAACGCTTTGAGATTGAGCCCAACTGATTCGTATCTGATCGCCAACAACGATCCCATGTTGATGTGCGAAAGAGCCTTGGGTTACGTGTGATACAGAAACCGGAAATAAGGTTTCTGGGTTCCGGTCAAACTTCCCTGAAACTCCTAGCAAGTCGCCGGTTTCCAGCTGTCGCATGTAGGGCGGTGAACCGGCGGGGAACGTGACTGCGGGATAGTCGTTGCTGCAAACGCCTCCATAGCAACACCCGTTCATCAAGCAACCGATCCGGCCGATCGCCAGCCCCAGCACCATGCCGGGAGCGATCAAGTCGGCGGTCTTCCAGACAGGCAGTCGATTCAATTTCAAAAAAATCAAGCCGGCAAGCGAGCCACCAATCAAACTTCCATATACCACCAACCCTCCTTGAGTCATGTTGATGATACGAGGGATTGAATCCAATGAGATTCCGTTAGGGAAAAACTCATCTGATTTTTGAACCACGTAAAACACGCGAGCGCCGGCGATACCACACAGCATCATCCAAAACCCCAGTTGAGTGATTTGGTCTCGTGTCACGCCAATTTTTTCGCAACGCGACATGACCAAACCAACTCCAGCCACAATCGCAGTCAGCAGCATCAAGCCATATCCGCGAACCGCTAAGCCCAGCATGATCCCTGGTCCTGTCGGGTCCGCTGGGTTGATACCGAATATCTCGACTCTTGGAATCACGAAATGAATCACAGCAGCCACGATCAGAAACAACGGCAAAAAGCTCCATGTCTCACTGGAGTTGCCGTGCTTGAAGTACTGCCACAGCAAAACAATTACCCCCACGCATAGCCAACCGATCAGAAGAGGACCATCAAGCAACCAGTGCGGAATGAAAAACAGCGTTTGTTGCATGGTTCTAAAGTACTCATCGGCAGTGGAGAGCTTGAGCCAGATCGCGGCACAATACTTGCAACGACCAACGAAATTGGCGGCCGGAGTCTATCACCGGCGGGACTTGAGTTTGTAAATCCTACTCGATAATGCGATTATCAATCAATCGAGTTTTCCCAACATGAACGGCGATCAACGCCACGACAGGCAAACTGATTGGGTCGCTGGTCTCAAGATCGACGGGGTTTGCTACGATCGCGTAGTCAATCGAGTCCACACCGCCATCAATCAGCATTTGTCGCATTTCAGTGATCACTTCAAAGCCATCGGTAAGTCCCGATTTTATCTGAGCCTCGATATTGTCGAGAGTTTTATTGATCGTCAAGGCAACCTCTCGCTCTTGTTCGGACAGGTACGCATTTCGGGAACTCAACGCCAGACCGTCATCGTCACGAACAATCGGGCAGGTACAGATCTCACAGGGCACGTTGAGATCCTTGACCATCTGTTTCACAACAGCGACTTGCTGGAAATCTTTTTGACCGAAAAACGCCTTGTCGGCTTGAGTCATGTTCAGCAACTTAAGGACCACCGTTACCACGCCCGCAAAATGAGTTGGCCGAAATTCGCCTTCGAGCTTCTTGGCGATGGCTGGCGGGATCAAACTTGTTGTGGCGTCCGGTGGGTACATTTCCGACTGATCAGGCGCAAAGACAACTACCGTTCCCAATTGTTCCAATTGCTGGAGATCCTGATCCAAAGTTCGAGGATAAGCAGCTAGGTCTTCGGTCGGGGCGAACTGCGTTGGGTTCACAAAAATCGTTACAATCGTAACATCAGTTTGCTGCAAACTTGCCTTTGCTAAACTCACGTGTCCAACGTGCAATGCTCCCATTGTCGGGACCACGCCAATTGTTTTGCGACTTGCCTTACAATCGGCCACGAACTGGATCAGCTGATTAAGACTATGAATAACTTGGGTTGGCAACGAACTATCCAGATAGAAATAAAAACAAATCGACCAGTTGACATTATGCTGCATTTGCCCGGTCATTTAAACAGGACTATTATCTCTCTAGCCCTTTCGCTTACGTGGAATAATCGATGCTGAGCGGGAATAATATGGTACATTAACAACAGTTATCCGTAGTCGAACAAAGGCAATCGCGGTTTTTGATTTTGTCGACATAGCTGACACTGAAATAATCAGGAAATCAACGATGAGTAACGGGCAGCCAAAATCTCCATCGGCAGGTCACCCTAAGCCGCAAAAAGCTAAGCAGCAGCCGGCGCGTCAAGAAGAGACTGACGAAGAGGAGTACAAAGAAGCACCAAGGAAAAGTCAATTACTGACACTAGCCCCAAGTTGGCTTTTCAGCTTCGTGTCTCATTTGGTGTTGATTTTGGGATTAGCATTTTGGTTCTTGCCACTCATCCCCGAGTCAAAAATCGCCATTACCAGCGGTACAGAGTCCGGTGTCTTGGATGACTCACTGGATCTCGAGTTAGACAGCTTAGACGACGAATCATTGGACCAGCTTGATACGTCAGAACTTGAAACCGACGTCCAAAATGAATTGACGACAGTTTCAAGTATTACTGAACTCCCTGCAGAAGTATCAGAAGTCGGAACTTTATTCAGTTCGGAAGACATAGCATCTCCCACGGAGGTCACCATTAATTCGTCCAATGGCAATGAACTGAGTGGACGCGAAGCAGACGTTAGAAAGCAACTCGCCCAAAAAAATGGTGCCTCCCCTGCATCTGAAGAATCAGTTGAATTGGCGCTCAAGTGGATTGTTAAGCATCAGCTGTCCGATGGCAGTTGGAGTTTTGATCACACAATCGGTGGAGGCAATTTTCGCGATACCCCTGGCCCAGGCCTTTTACAGAATGCTAAAATCGGCGCGACTGCGATTGCTTTGTTGCCGCTATTAGGTGCCGGACACACTCATATTTCTGGAGAGCACAAAGCGGCAGTTAAAAAGGGTTTTGAGTTTTTAAAGAAAGCCGGCAAGCGTCGTAGTTCGGATGTCATTTCGTATGCCGAACCCGGTGGCAACCTATACTCGCATGGTTTGGCAACCATCGCATTATGTGAGTGCTATGCCATGACGTACGACAAATCACTTGAGCCGTATGCCCAAGGCGCAATCAACTTCACGATCTACGCTCAAGATCCTAAAGGCGGTGGGTGGCGCTACACACCGCGACAACCAGGCGATACTTCCGCGGTTGGCTGGCAGTTGATGGCTTTGAAAAGTGCCAAAATATCAGGTCTAACAACTAAACGTAAAACGTTTAAGTTAGCCAGTCAGTTCCTTGACTTTGTATCTGATTCTAGAGGGGTCAGCTATGGCTACATAACCAAACCAGGACAAAGGGGTTCAGTCACGTTGACAAGTATTGGATTGCTATGCCGAATGTATTTAGGCTGGAATCAAGACCGGCCTGAGCTTGTCGAAGGAATGGAACGGATTTCCTCAAGAGGTCCTGACACTGAGTATGGTATCGACATGTACTACAACTACTACGCCACACAGGCAGTGAAACACATGTATACAGGAAAACCTGAATGGAACCGGTGGAACTTGGAAATGCGCGAGTTCTTAGTCAGCACTCAAGGACGCGAGGGAAATGCACGCGGCAGCTGGCATTTTGCAACACAGAACCCGAAAGAACCAACTGCCAACCGCTGGAGCGTGGCAGGTGGCCGTCTGTACGACACAGCAATGTCATGCATGACATTGGAAGTGTACTACCGCTTCTTGCCAATTTACGATTCTAAAGCCACCGATGACAGCTTTTCCATCGAAGAGTTTTAGTAGCAGCAGTGTTGGGTTGAGCTAAATTTTAAAATCAGATTAAATCTAACACTGAGCGATAACAAGAGAGTTGCGCTTGGCTTCTAATTTGGTTCATAGCCAAACGCGGTCATGTACTCTTGCCAGTTACTATCAATTTCAAGCTTCAACTTTTCGTCGAGTTGATGCTCGTTTTTTTGGTGAGACTTCTTGCGTTCAAAATAGTCTTGCACGTTTGTCTTTACATCTTCAAATCCGCCTAGCTCCAACTGGTCATAGGCTCGTCGGAGTTGCTCGGTCGGTTGGGCAACAAGATCTTCAAACCGAACTTCAACCAAACGGTTGCTGGGTATCTGCTGACGGTGTTCAAAGTAAGACTCGTACATTAAGTCCTTACATTCGAAGATGTAGTTCTTAAGCCATGTGTCGTCGTATTTGGCTACTTGAAAACTCTGCAATAAGTCCAATAACTTCCACAACCGTATTGTTGAGGGCACTAGTTTATATGGATGCCGAGACAGGTGGATAAACTTCGCATCTGGAAACCACTTTGCCAGTTGTGCAATGCGCCCCGTGTGCGGCGGTGACTTCATTACCAATCGTGATTGATAACGTAAAGTTAACGATTTTAAAAACGTCTCCATTGCATCGTGCAGCTTTTGCTCAACGCCTGGTGTTGCTTTGTCAAAATTCAGTTCAAGGTGATCGCGATTGAGTCGGTTGGCAAAAGCAATCCGTCGATACGGCGTTGGAACTCCATACCCGATTAATGCAAAATCGTCTTCTTGTGGCGAACCGGCACTCATGGACATGTTGTCCATCGGTCGCCGCCCCGGCAACAGCATTTTTATCAACGGGTAGACAAGCGGTCGCGACACCAGAAAGTGAGATGGAATGAAGGCGTCAAAGTTCGATGGAAAGTTAAAGCGAGGATCCAATGAAATCAATTCATGCATCAACGTTGTTCCCGATCGCCAGTGTCCAATAATGAATACGGGCGGGCCAGTTAGTTTCACACTAGCGATCTTCTTTTCATAAATCAGCCGTTGAATCGCCGCCAAGCCAGAGTTCAAGACTGAACACATTCCGACCGCCCCGGCCATTGGATAGCGAGTCGGATGAATCTGAAAACGATTTTCCTTTAACAAACGAAAGTAGTCACCCATACGCATCCCGCCCCAGATCCGTGGCGCCCATGGGGGATACCAGTTTGGTTTTGGGGACTTGGATGTCTTGAGTTTGCTCATTGAGAAAATCGTCGGAGTAATTAACAGGGCAGGGCAGGGGGCTCTACTTTGACAACGCTGGTTTTAGGCCGATACCCATGTGAAAGCCTAAAGTTGTATTGCGGCAGACGACAGCCAAATTCCTACGCTGGCAACCATCAATTCAGAGATTCGTTTCGAAACAGGATTAGGCAGCGTGCTTAGGATCCCTTAATTGGGGTACAATTTTACCTTGAGGGGTCCGTAGATTAAACAGCCCAAAAATCTCATCTTTTGACAAGCCCCGACGAGAAGGCGAATCTCCATCGGACAAAATTTCTCGAAATAACTTTCGTTTGTCTTCCAGGATCTCGTGTATTCGTTGCTCGATCGTGCCTGCCATGATCATACGGGTGACCGTCACACTACCCGCAGCGCCAATTCGGTGAGCTCGATTGATTGCTTGATCCTCAATGGCAGGGTTCCACCAACGGTCAAACAGAAACACATAACGGCAAAACTGAAGGTTCAAACCGACCGCACCCGCGCCATAACTCATTAGTAAAACTTTGCGATCAGGGTTTTCTTTAAACTCATTCAAAATCGGATCACGTTGCTTACTTGGGATACGGCCGTGATATTCTAGAGGTTTGTAAGGCAACAAACGCTTGCCAATCACTTTCAGCACATTGACATACTGGCTGAATACGATCGCCTTTTGACCACTGGCAGCGACCTCCTCCATGTCTGCGACTAAACGATCGATCTTACTGCTGTTGCCGGTAACGGGATCGAAATTGCAGATCTGTTTTAGACGAAGTACCAACTCAAAGACATGTTTGATATCCAGTTGGTCACCCAGTTCATTGAGTCGCATCACGCCATCATTTTCTGCGCCGTCATAGGTGATCTGTTGTTCTACTGACAGTGGGAGCTCTGCGTCTCGCATCAATCGCGGTGGCATGTCCTTCATGACTAAATCTTTAGTACGACGCAGGATCAAGTCCTTGACGTTGGTTCTTACTTCTCGGGGAGTCATGCCACTAGTGACAGTCCCTTTGGCAGCAAACTCGCAGATTCCGACCAAGTCTTCGATGCCATTTTCAATTGGCGTTCCAGTCAACGCCCAAGAACGACGACGAGGAATCCGTTGGACGACTTGGCTAGTTGAGTTGCCTTTGTTTTTTATGCGTTGTGCCTCATCAAGAATCACAAGGTCGTACTTTCGTTCTGGATCGACGACTAAGGCTTCATCACGAGTTAGCAATTCATAATTGGCTACTTTCACCATCGTCGTGTCTGATTTCCAGTGCCAGCGGCGTTGGTGCTGATTTCCTTTGATTACTGAAACGGTAACCTCAGGAGCCCAAGTTTTAAATTCACGTTGCCAGTTGGTTACCAAAGGTTTGGGGCAAATCAGCAATACGTCACGAATGTAGCCCGCTCGCAGTAACATTCGCACCGTCGAAATCGCTTGCATGGTTTTGCCGAGCCCCATTTCGTCGGCCAAAATCGCGTTGTGCCGTGGGAACAAGAAAGCGATGCCAGCGTATTGAAATGGAAACGGCTCGAAAGGAAACTCCATCGTCCGATCTGCCAGCAAATTCTCGAGCGGCGGCTGCAGCAAATAAAACAGCCGATCTTCCAGCTTTATAACGTCGCTAGGAGCCTTTATTCGGGTTCTCGAACGAGTTTTTTTGTCAGGCGCGTCAGCAGCTTGATTCGACACATCGGCCGTCTCATCAGGCTCGCGAACTTCGTTGGCCGGAAGAATCTGATCGGCGTAGGGATCAAATAGATTGTTTGAATCCTTTGTCGAAGGATCTTCCGGTTTTCCTGTTTCAGTGGGAGCAAACCAGACACTTTTGACTCGTGGAGCACGAGGACGAAAGCGAGCCGAAACAACTTGTGGACGATCCGTTTCGGTGGGTTGCCAAGTTGGGAGCAGCTCAACCGGCTGGAAGCAGTCAATCGCATCACTCCAGAATTCGTCGTTGATTGTTTTGATGCTGTCCATGATTTCCTTCGTAGCGCAAGGGCAACCCTTACCAGTGGATTACCTAAGCCGCACGCAATACGGCATGGGCTTCTTCGATCGCTTGAGAAATCCGCTCAAATGGTTCGTCGATCGGCAGCTTTGAATGAAACTTGTTGATGTGCCACTGTAGCGTCTTGGCTTGGTCTCTTTCTAGGTTCACACAGCTAAATTGGATCTGTTCAATTTTGAATTGCGGTAGTCCCGAGCCATCAAATGGCTTTTCCGCTTTGGAGATCTCGACTAGGACAACTGGCGGATCAACCAACTCACCGATCGGAAGCATATCGGGTGAGCACGTGAAGTAAGCCGACGGCATGTGCTTGGCACTGTCGACCAATGCGGCTCCGATTTGATCGGTAAACACGAAACCACGATACGTTTCCCCGTACATGATCTGCTGGGCTCGATTGGGAGGGCAGGGGGCGGTGCAGTGAAACTCGAGTGGCCGTCCGAGATGCGATACAATCAGTAAACCGCCGCACAGGCCTACCGACGGAAGATCGATCACGTGAATGAAACCAAACGTTGCGTGGGTAGTTCGATCAGGTAAATTGTAAACCGATTTGCTCAATTTTTGCTTCCTTGCGATTATCCTTTTTCGCTCACATCACAACGCTGACGAATTTTTCGGTCGTCATGGCGACTTTTGTGAAAGTCGAAGTTGGCTCGCGAATCCATTCGCAATTCTCAACATCAATAATATGCTCGCGTGTCAGATCAGAATGACTTGATTTGTCAACCGGTTGATTAGTTTTTTTTGAAAAGTAAATCAGTGCGGTCATTCCATGCTGTCATAGGTCTCATCGGAGCCTAAATTTTTATTCGTTGGTCAATGATCAACAACTATACAATTGCGATTCAAACGATATAAACGGCACAAGCGGTTTTCCTTTGCAATCATCCGACTAAAGCTTGAGGGTGTTGACTGTTATACAAGTCAACTTTTTTTTAGAATTTCCGAATACTCATTCAATTCCTCGACAGTTCGCTGAAGCCCGTCTATACTGCACGCGGACTTTTTAAAAACATCTGGAGCATCTTTCACATGCCGAATGATTCACACGATATTTCACCCGTTTTTCGAATTGACGTAGCTCAGGGTGCTAGCGAACCAAAAATCGCAGACACGCATTCTTCACAGAGCGAAGTCGTTGCTTTACTACACCAGCTTGTCATTGGCCAAGACCGCCAAAACGAGCTGTTGGAAGAAATGACGGAAGCGATGCAAAACAACCAACGCAATCGCTCTGGCGAGTTACAACAATGGAAAGATGCCAACCCTTTGCTGGCTCGTCGTTGTCGTGCTGCAGCTGAAGCGTTGTCTCAAGTGCAGACCGAGTTCTTACAGTCACTGACATGTGACGTCAACGATAGCTTCGAAGACATGCTCGATTCGGAGTTTGTAATGAATGAATTCGTTGACCGTTATGGGCCACGTCTAGCACACCTAAACGGCGTGTTGCAAATGCTGTCACAACTGAGTGCCAACGGCAACGGCTCTCAAAATATCTAGGCTGACAACAGCCAGTGGTCGTGAGACTCTACTACTGGTCTGAAAAAACACGGCCCAAGAGGTTGGTTCTGAAGGATAGCTTGTTGAACCGAGAAAAAAATCAAACTCCCGTCCGGAGCTGGCCCCGATTCGTCGGGGCTTTTTCATGCGCTGACGTTAGCTCATCCCCAACCCTCACTCGTTGCCGTTGCTTGGCGTTTCCACGAATGAAAACCAATCTGGCCCCATAAGTGCGACATAATGATTTTGCCAAGTTTTAACAGCCTAGTTATACTTCCCTTACAAAGATGTGAGGCAAACTTCGTTTAAAGGAAGCAGTGTTGGCGTTTTCGGTCACTTGTTCAAATTGCAATCGCAGCTTCGTCGATATCGATGAATCGCTGATCGGGCAGCTAGCGCGTTGCAAATGTGGATCGGTGGCCAAGCTGGATCCAGATTGGAATTTCAAGCCAGCCAAAGCCAATCATGCTCGCTTAAACGGCAACTACACTCCTGCCACAGAAATAAAAAATGCTGCGAGTGCGACAAAAACCAAGTCGTCCGACAATCAGCCACTAAAATCAAAAAAACGACAACCAACAAAACAATCACGACCGGCCGACTCGGTGACTTCCACGAAAGCCGCGACGAAGGCTCAGAAGTCCACAACAACTTCAGAACCGTTGGTATTTGACAACTACTCTGATCTAGAGAAAATCTTGTCAAGCGGCGTGGACCGAACGCCGCTTGAATTAACTCGCGTGGATAGTCCATTCGTAGAACAAGCCCCCGTTGCCAAGCCCAATCGGAAAGGCATGATAGGCGCAATCACTGGGGGCCTGGCGGGGATATTGACAGCGCTTGGGTTGCTGACCACTCGCTTGTTTTCTTTTGATGGAACGCCGCTGGGTTGGATCGGCCACGCGCTGTATGGGACTTATACGGCGAGTCTAGGGTCAGGCGAAATGACTCCGGCCATTAAGAATATGTTTACCGGAATCGGTTGGTGGCTGCTACTATTGGCGGTACTAATTGGATGCGGTAGCGTGCTGTTACTTTGCCGCGCCACGATTCGAATCTCAACTGGTCGCAAAACGTTGGCGTGGTCTCGAGGTTTCTTGGCGACCCTGTCGGTCATCAGTTTGTTTTCGTTATTGGGATTAATATTTATTGAAACAATTCATCATGGAAACTTAATCCACTACTTGGATAGCTTTTCTAAATCAGCTCCTGTTCAAGGGCTGCTCGAACCTCCCGAAAGTAGTGTGACTTTTGAAGATGTTCGAAAAAAATACAATTCCGAACGTACAGAATTTCAGATTGGCGTGCTTACATTCGCTATCCTGCCGTTGATCACTTTTGGCGGTGTTGCGGCAAGCTTGCTGTTCGACGAACGCTAGCGGCGATTTCCCTGTTTGCTAAATCGCCATTATCGTGTGAAGATGACGCCGTCCATTTTATGTTTCGAAATAGGACTGGCGGTTGCGAGTATCTTTAAGTAGCGAATGCCACCAAACTTCAGAATTTGAAGCGAAAAACGCATCGGACTACTGAAACGGATGTTCTTCCGTGTTGGACAACAACCTTCTCTAACGAACTCGGCAACGAAAGCGGATCACGCCGCCAGTTCCTGGTTCAATGGGGTCTCTAATTTCCCAGCGAAGCGCCAACGATTGAGATTCGTTCACTTCGTTGATGAACTCGGACTTTAATGTGCATTCTGAACTACCTTCGACGTACTCGAGGCGTCGAGTCAAGTTATCCATCAACGTTACGTTGCCAATTTTTCGATTACTAATATTGTCAAAGCGGATCATAAACTCGACTTCGTCACCGGCACGAGCTGCGATCACGTCGGCTGTTTTTACGATGTGAAGTGTCGGGTCATTTTCAGTTTCGATGTGCAGTAGCCCCTGAGCCGTCGTTAGATCTCGAACAATAACGGGCTGTAGGCCTTTGGCAATCACTTGTAAACCAAGACCGGTTTCCCAAGCGACTGCCGCTTGTAAACCAGCTTGTAGTTGAGCGCGTACGGATTCGTCGATTTTCACAATTCGTAAGATCGATTCGCCAAGTATTAGTGACTGATAGTTGCGGGTGCCCAACGGCGCCAATGTTCGGCGAACGGCAACACCACGCGTTTGATCGATGAAACCGCTGGCACGTGATCCGCCATGTGATCGTGCAACTCTTTCAAATTGGTTGGTCGTCGACGGCACACTCTTGTCGGTCGCTTGCAAAGTCTGTTTTCGTTCCTCAAACCCGATGGTGGGTTGGTTGAATTGAGCATTAACGGCCCCATCTATCTTTCGCACAGACCCAAAACGCGGCGCGTAAATAGCTACTCGATTACTAGGCACCACGATGCGCTCGCCATCAAGCGTATCATAATGAACAAAGGTATCCTCCGTGTCCAAACCGTAGATATTAAAATCCTGATCGACCTGAATTCTCACGCCACGGTCGTCACCATCAAAAACGTATTCTTGCGGGGTGCTGTGTGGATGAAAACGAAAGTTACTCGCTTTGAAAACTTTGCGATCCAACAGACCGCTACCAGTACTACGGCCGGATGCCTCCCCAGACAAGTCAGGCAACGGCATGACTATCCCCTCGATAACAACCGCATCGCGACCGCTGGAGGAATTTCTCTCTGAAACTTTTGAATGGTGATCGCTGGGAACTAGGACTGCTGATGGATGAACAAACGACTCTTCGATCGACTCATTTGAGACAGTACTGTGGTCTCCGTCTAGCTCTCTGGCCTCAATTACTTCCGCACGATTAAGCAATCGATTGATTCCGCCGGTTTGCCCCAGAGCATTGGTGTGTGTGCCGATCGCAACAGCAATAAAACCCGTTATGCAAACCGTTTGTTTGAATCGAGACATTGAATTAATCCAAATCGATTTCATGTTCGTATCCGAAAAACATAAATTGGCGATTGCCAAAATAGGTTTAGTTAGCGTTGGTCAGTACCATCTGTTCGTCTAGCTTGAATAATTGGCACCTCTGCAAATGCTGCAGCCTTCCTAACGGCTTTCGCGTCGGCATCTCTCATTGCTTGGACAATTTTAAGTTCTCGCTCGTTCAAGCCCATTCGATTGCCCGCCCTTGGATCTGGCAATACAGTTGGTGCAGCAACTCCGAAGGCAAACCATTCAGCAAGTTCATTTCCCATTGGAACACGCGATCCCATTCTTAGAATCGCCATTGGCCGTCCCATTCGCTCAGCCGCACGCAGTGGGTCTTGTCCCTGCCGGATGTCCACACTTGGCTGCTCCGTTTCGGTATGCAAATGGGGCAGCGTACCACGCGGGTCTTCTAGGTAGATCACACGAGTGACCATCCGACCTGTTAATGCAAGGTCAATGTCGTCACGAGTAACGACAACTTGGATCGGGAAATCATTTTCCAAACCGGTCGGTGGGTTCAATTTTCCGATGACTTCGATCGATGGATAAAGAGATTCGCCAGCTGTACCGGGCAAGGGTAGACTGGATAGTTTAAATCGGTAAACGTACCCAATACCCATGGCGACGGTCATTTGATTTGCTCGCGCCTGACCAAAAGAACTGGCAGCATCTCCGACTTCGATCGTAGTGCCCGCTGGAGCAACCAGTTGGACGGGTTGCACTTGTCCGCGCAACGATGGATCGCCCATTTGATAAAACTGTGCAGCCACCCCTGGCGGCATGTCACCTCGAATCAACTCGTGACGGACTGGCTGTTGAGCATGCGCATGCATCGAAAATATGACCGTGACCATGCAAGCCAATAATATAGTCATTGATTTTATGTTCATCGAATCGACCAAACATATTTGTATTGTTTCAAAGTAATACGGTTGCAAGAAAATCAAAAAGCCGCGGCGGCAGTTCGCCAACCGCGGCTCTAGTTTTCGTTGTGCTCGCATAAATGCTGTCGATAGCCGT
>CAZHCH010000006.1:0-68428 GCA_964530985.1 uncultured Pirellulaceae bacterium
GCCCTTTGGAGAGGGTTGCAACTATCACCACCTATATTATTTCACACCCTAGGTACCTCTATGAGTTCCATGAATTTTCGCACCGCGATTCTCTACGGCATCGGTTGTCTTAGTGCCTGTAGCATGTCTGTAAGTGCACAAGAAATTGACATCGACCTTTCCTCCACCGGAGGTGCCGGTACTGCTCTAGTAGCCGATGGAGTTGATGACAACCCAAACCTTTTCACTGCTACACTAAATCCAGATGGTGTTAGCAACAGCAACGTGCTTATAAACCCAGTAACCATCGCTGTCGCTGAATCGCCGGGACTGGAATTAACCATCGTCAGTGCGACCGCTACTTCTGGAATTGATAATTTCAATGGTGATAATAGAGCAGAATTTAACATCTCTGGGCTCGGGCTTGCCATCCGAACGGAACCACTTCGCGACAACCCTGCCGTTTCAACAGCTTTGGGGTTTAATATTCCATCATCCCAATTTCGTTTAGATGCATCACACGACGAATTCCTAACGATAGCTTTTAATCAAGACGTTATCGTCTCCGGGATTGGGGTAGGCAATTTTGACGATGGCGAAACGTTTACATTCGGTTCAGCAGTTGATATCACAAACCAAAACGTAACTTTAGGTGGACTATCAGGTGGCGTAGACCTTTTGACTTTTGATGCTCCTTTAGAGTTCGCTGCAGGAGAGGAAATACTTGTTGGAAACACTGGTTTCGATCCAACCACTTTCGGCGTAGGCAGTACTGGTGTGAGTTTTGAACGCATCATTCTGGAAGTGGTCGGCGGACCTGGCGGAGGAGGAAATCCTGCTATTCCCGAGCCAAGTTCACTAGCGGTATTGAGTCTAGGTGGTCTACTGATCGCTGCCCGACGTCGTCGATAAAAGACTGCTTCTGAAAAAAGAGTAATACGCCAAGCAAACCGACGGTGATCGTAAACAACATCAACCCGGAGCTGATTTCAGCCTCGGGTTTTTTTATTGATATGAAATTGGATGGGAGAGCTGACAATCACACGATGGCGGACAAGGTTTTTACGAGCAATATTATTGAAGGTCGCTCCACAAATTCTATCGCCTTCTAATGGACCTGATATAAAGCCGCTCAACTTTTTCTCGCGCCCATGGCGTTTTGCGAAGAAACTTTAGGCTCGACTTCACTGACGGGTCGATATTGAAACAGTTAACCTTAATCCGTTGTCCCAATTCTTCCCAACCATACATCTCAACAAGCTCTTCAACCATCGTCGCCAGTTTGACTCCGTGAAGTGGGTTGTTTGGTTGTTCTTGATTCATTTGAGTTACGCTATTCCGACCTGGGCGACCTTGGATGTGCCTGGGAGATTTACAGGCTTCATTTGGCAATAAAAAAAACCCACCGAAACCGGTGGGCTTTTGTAAAAGCGATTAGCTTTGTTTTGTAACCATCAGGCTTTAATTTTATGCCTAAACAGCTGGAACTAGTCCAAGAAACCAACCAACTCTTGCGAGCGACTCGGCTGCTGTAACTTGCGGACTGCCTTCGCTTCAATCTGACGAATACGTTCTCGCGTCACTTTAAAGATATGGCCAACCTCTTCAAGCGTATAGCTATAACCGTCGCCCAAACCGTAACGCAGCTTAATGATCTCGCGTTCGCGATAGCTAAGCGTTTTCAAGACGTCTTGGATTCGACCACGCAGCATTTCTTGGGAGGCACCGATTGATGGACTTTCCGCTTCCCCATCGGGCAACAGATCGCCGAAGTGGCTGTCTTCGCTATTTCCTACCGGTCGGTCTAGACTGATCGGGTAACGACTCATTGCCAACACGCGACGAGCTTCATCAATGGTAGTTTCACTTCGACGCGCCACTTCTTCTAACGAAGGCTCGCGGCCGAGTTCTTGCAGCAATTGACGTGAACAAGTGCGAACACGAGACATCGTCTCAACCATGTGAACCGGAATTCGAATGGTTCGACTTTGGTCGGCAACTGCACGCGTGATTGCTTGACGAATCCACCAAGTCGCATAAGTACAGAACTTAAAACCACGACGGTACTCAAACTTGTCGACTGCACGCATCAAGCCAGCGTTACCTTCTTGAATCAAGTCAAGAAAACTTAACCCACGGTTACGATACTTTTTCGCAATCGAAACAACCAATCGCAGGTTGCCTTCAGACAGCTCGCGTTTGACTTGTTGGTATTCTGAATATGTCTTTCGCAAGAACTTAACGCGTAGACGCAAGCTTGACGGGGACTCTTGGCAAGCCAACAAAATCGTACGTAGCTCGTCCACCCAGCCTTGTCGTTCGCTGGCGGGTCCTTTTGATTTTTTGTGTTTCTTAATCTTGGCAGCCAGTTCGTCGACCCGAGCACTGAAATCCTCGATCGTACCCAACATCGATTCGATACGATGGGTACGCAAGCCAAGTTCTTCAATCAAACGAACACAACGGCGACGGCGACGAGAAAGATTCTTCCAAGCAGTAGAGCGACGAGCCTTCGACTCAGTTTTGGAGGAAGCCACCAAAAAATCGTGCCGGTTACGCTTCAGCAAAGTTGCTAAAGTTGCCAAGTTGTGTGGAATGCGACCTAGGATCTGTTCTTTTTCCAAACGGTCCGTGACCGATACCTGAACGGTACGATCAAACGGCAGTTCACCGCGATGAACTCGGACCAAAATCTTGTAGGCGACTCGGATCACATAATCGCACTCAAGTAATTTAGTTCGGAATTCACGACGAGTCTCTTCAATTCGCTTCGCCAATGTGATCTCTTCACATCGAGTCAACAGAGGAATTTCACCCATCTGAGTCAGGTACATCCGAACAGGATCATCTGACCAAGAATCTAACTCCATACCGACAGACAGTCCCTCACCATTAACTACGGCGGGAGCCTTTGATGCGACACTATCACGTGGAGTGCGGTCGTCTTCGGGGGCCTCGGCAGTTGAAGCTACAACATCCTCAAAACCTTGGGGAGCAACGCGAGTTCTGGTTGCATCATCATCATCGAGCAATGCGTCGTACAATTGAGCACTCCTAGCAATTTTATTTAAAACACAGCCTTGCAGGAAACCGCACCAAGTGTGCGATAACTGCAGCAGACAAAATTTAATTCAAGACAAAAAAATAACCCCCACAACCTATGGTGATTTGACCAGATTTCCAAAACTTTCATCTCCAAACAAACAATCTCAAAAATATCTCGTCGCAATAAAGGGAACTGCGCACAGTATCATGGAAAATTGAAATCACGTTTGAAGTCGACTCTGCGAAAAATATGTGGAGCAATACCAGCTGCGCCTTTTCACGGCACAAACTTTGCGGTGTTTACTCGAACGTTTCCCAGTACAAAAGAACGTAAATGGTCTGACAACAGCCCTGTTGACCCACAATGCGTCTCAAATCATTGCGGTTAGTTTTAAACAGCTCGCTTTCATGCAAACTGTTGCGTGCGATAATAATCGTTTCCTCACTTTAATGAATGTTCTTAAACTGGTTATCGAACTTGGCAAGCAAATTCAAAAAACACAGAAAAAACGATGGGCTGTTGATACAGCGAGAGTGATGATTTCGCAGACATCTTATTCTACTCACGTTCATCTGGTCGTCCAGTAAAAATAGAGGTGACAGCAGACATTTTTCTGATATCTAATTTCCGCTGGGTGCCCCAATGAAAACGTCCCGCATTGTTTGACATTTAAGCCTTTCCGGTATCTCCGATCACAGAAAATAGTCAGCCGTTGCCAAACTCAGCGCCAACGACAAAAATTTATATCCCTCCCTTTAACATTGGCTAAACTAGGCCAATAAAGTCTTATACTACCAACGATGGTAGTTGTTCACGCGCCGTCGGCCACAACCATTGTTTTTTGCCAGTAAACCTCAATGTCCGCACAATACTCGCTCGCCTGCCCACAGTGCCAGCACTCGAATCCAGTAACCACCACCCAAGCAGGACAGGATCTTGAGTGTTCTGGCTGCCAGCAGCAAATCCAAGCCCCTCGGCTAGGACAACTCAAACTATTACCCGCCATTGACGCGACCCCAGGCAAAGCAGCCAAAAGCAGACGAGGTGGTAAATTATTCGTGCTGGGAATGCTAATGCTGATTTTCGGCGGAGGAGGCGGGACTGGGCTGTTCTACTATGCGTCTGGCAAATTGTTCGATTACGAAACCGAAGTAGAAAAAAAAATCGTTGAAATAGAGAACTTCATCGACACGGAAGCCTCACTGGCCGAACTCGTCCATTTATACGAAACCATGCCTCTCGAAGCCGGCTTGCCCCCGTGGCAAGAACGCGACTACGTTGGAAACAATAAACAAGGAATCATCCTGCGTTACCTTTCGTATGGATTATTGGCTATCGGTGGTATCGGGCTAATTTGTGCGGTCACTGGCTTTTTCAAGTAATTTTCCAACGATCATCAACACCGACCAAACCACTGATGAAACTCGATGGCCACTACGCCCAAGTGACTGCACGACAAACGAACACAATCGACACTTAATTTAAAAATGAACATGCCCTCTCCCGCCGAGTTTGGTGAAACAGAAATCACCTCACTTGTAGCAGCTTTTTATCGCCGCATCCGCACCGATGATTTGATTGGCCCAATGTACCCCGACGACGACTGGGAAGGGTCTGAAAAGCGACTACGAGATTTCTTAATCTTTCGCTTTGGCGGATCCGACCGCTACATTCAAGAGCGAGGCCACCCGCGACTGCGAATGCGACACGCCCCTTTTTCCATCGGGATCCCCGAACGCGATCGCTGGTTAGAGCTAATGGCCGAAGCGATGAAAGAAACCAACGTCCCCGGTTCCGTTTCGCTAAACCTAAAAACGTTCTTCGAACAAGTCGCCGACTTTATGCGCAACCGCGAATGAAACCCAAGCGAACACGCCACTAAAGAATTTTAGATTCTATTCGTTCGCGCCATGCGGCTCATCCGATTCGGCCGTTTCCAACCCACGCTCGTTTTTGAGTTTGGATCGCCGGTTAAAAAACCACCCAACCGCTGCCAGCACCACCAACCAAGGCATAAAAGACCGCAACCAACGAAAGTTCATCGATGGATTCACCGGATCTCCAGACATTTTAAAAACCGTATCGGTATTGGGCAGATTTCCCCGAACCATCTTTCGATGAACCAGTAGATTGCCGTCGATCAAATTAGCCGACTTGCCAACACTGCAAAAACTTGACGCCCGACGCTCGGACCGAACCAGCCCGGTCGACTCGTCTTCTATGTCGAAATTCCGATAACCACCTACCTTGTTATCCAACCCAGCATGTTGCATGTACAAAACGTGATCAAATTCTTCCGACTCGTGAACTTCACCATCATGAATATGAATCGTCGGGAAGAACAACTCATCCTTATCCGTTTGAAATTCAAACGCCATCGGATGAGGCTTTAACTTTCCCGCGGCCAACTGAAACACGGCAAACCCAAAGTTCTCGTATCCGGGAATTTGCCCCCAGACTTCTTCTGGCAATGTGAATCTAGAATCCAGACGATTAAAATCTGCCATCGTTGGTACAAACGATGCAACGTAACTGCCGACTTCGAATACTTCCAGCAAACTACCTGAATCCGCTGCCGGCCCAGCAGAACAGCCAATGCCCGGTGACGAGCAAAATGGAAACCCTTTATCCAAATCACTAAACAACGTCTCGTAGTTTTTTAGATCGATAAAGACAAGCGACTTGTCATTTGCCGCTTGCTTGACAGGCACCGGCAGAATCATCGCGTTCGGATCACGCGACGCATAGTTCATTTGGTACGCTAGAAACTGCGTCCCCTTCCCGCTCAGCCGAGCGAATATCTGGGTACTGTTTACCGAGATTACAGGTTGAGAGAAAATGCACATCTTAGTTTTCACCGACACTAAAGAAGGAATTTAATTACTCGCATAACCAGCTATAGTTTAGCAGAACTGTGCTTCTAACCGCCAGGTTTTAAATCCGTCGGAAACTGGCTGCGTTTTGAGCAAATCTGATCCGAAGTTTTGTCTAGCTCGATATCGTTGCGACCATTCCACGCACGATTCAAATGAGCAAACACGTGGCCTAACTGCACACGATAGTCCTCATCATCGATCGCTCCGTCTTCAGCCATTTGCGAAATCAAAGTACCCAAATGCTCATGAGCGTCATCAAGCTCATACATCAGCATCGCCCAAGACACTGGGTTTTCTTTTTGATTGATCACAAAAGTCACTTTCGCTAATAATACGTCGCACGGAAAACCCTACTTAGAGCGTACACAAAACTGATTAGTAAAACTGAGCCAACGATGCAGTAACCTGCAACCCAAGTCAAATCAACTGCAACAGCATTCCACGGAAAGCTATTGGCCAAATAGCCGTCAGTAGCTTGCATCTGCCAGTGCTTACACCAAGCACACGCAGCCAAGGCTGAAATCACGCCACTGACTCCCGCACCAATGCACCCGAGGCCAATTAACGCTAAATTCCAAACAGAACGATTTTGCTCTACCTGATCGACAACCTCCGAAACATCGGGCGCGTCATAAGGGTTCGGTTTCAAAATTACTTTCCTATTGATTTAATATATGCCAAGATCTGTAAACACTCGACAATCACCAAACTCAACCAGTGATCAATCATACTCTCAACTGACTATCTCAACTGGGCCGCGGATCGCTGCACAGCATTCCATAGCAAACGGTATCTTCGAACACACCCCACTTGCGAGCGTGTTGGCGGAAAACGCCTTCTTTACTGAAGCCAGCTTTTTCTAGCACGCGAGCTGATGCGACGTTCCGCGAAATGTGATGAGCGAAAATGCGATGCAGACCGAGGTCTTCAAAACCGTACTCGACCACCGCGACAACGGCTTCCGTACAAAAACCGTTTCCCCAGTACTCGCGTCCCAGCCAGTAACCGATCTCGGCCCGCTGGTCCACTTCAACGATCGCTAACCCGACCGTTCCAATCAATTCGGGAGACTCGTTGGATTCAGTTGGTGACCGCTGACAAATCGCAAACACCGCTGCTCGCCCCTCGCGAACAAGCTCTTTATGTTTGACAAGCCACTCTTCGGCTGCGGATGCAAGAAAAGGGTAAGGCATGTAGTGAGCTCCGTTAGCAACTTGCTTGTCGTTGGCCAAGTAGTGAAGCCGCTGAGCATCACTAGAGCAAAACTGCCGCAATACAAGTCGCTTGGTGCGCAAGTCCTTCATCATGTCCTGATTCTCGCTCATGCTTCGTCCTTCGGCTTGAAAATCTGGGAATTCATCAAATCAAGAGCATTCTAACTGAATCTCGTCACAGCCGCAGACACGGGAAAACATGATGCCTACAAGCGGCAAGTTCCGGTTGTAACGATTAGCGGCCCATTTATGGTCGGAGAAAACGTGAGGTTTTGTAGCGAACCCGATTACGACACATTTCGTGACCTAGATTTGAATATCGAACCGGGATGAAGACAGCATTTTGCTTCCTCCAGATTCACTTTCCTAAGAGACCGCCATGACCCACTCAGACCCTACCCAAAACGAGTTTGCAAACAAACTTAATACTGGGACAGATGCATCATTCGGAAGCTTTAAAGACGCCACCGATGGTGAACTTACCGCTCACTTGCAAGTCAACCAGTACGACCAATTCCAATTGACCGATGCCGTTCGGCCCGCAATGGATTTGAAGATCAAGCCATCGCAAGGCTATCGTCACGACGTTTACATCGACGAAGAATCTAACGCTAAAGTGCCTGTCATCATGGCTGCGGCGTCAAAAGACATTTTGTTCCCGCTGTTCATGAACATGATCAGTCGCCTCGGAAGCAGCGTTGACGTCGTGCTGGAGTCCAGCCACAACGGATCGCAAGCAGGACACGTCGACATGTATCGCGAACATATCGACATGCCAGTGCTGTCAAGCATTCTGTGGGATTTCGAAGACCTACTGACCAACGACGGCTGCACCGGCATCGCAGTATTAAACCCTCGCACTCCTCAAGAAATTCAGTTTGAAGAACACAAATTACTCATCGTTTACGGCAGTCCGTTAGAGCCTTACGAGTTTACTCTCGAATCTCACGGTCTGAATGAACGATCAAACATGCAGTTCATCACCGAAGCCGAGCACATTCATAGCTCGTCTGAACACTACGCCGACCGTTTCAACCAGCTTCGCACTGCATTGGGATTGGACGGATCATTAGACACGGATGATCGTCGAATTGACGAAGGTCGATACGGCAACGATGGAGAAGAATTCGGTGGGTTAATTTAGGCCGTTCTTCGCTCTCTGCGAAAACAGCCTATCCACCACGAAAAACAAAAGGGCATCCCAAAACGGGGTGCCCTTTTTTTGCAAATGTACATTAGCCGCCAGCATATAGCGGCCAACCTTTCGAACTACGATGTAAAACGAGCCTGCAGCGCTTCGACGCCCATCGCTTCTTTGCGAAGGGCCTGCAATGATTCCACCACTGCCTCAGCAGCCTGAATCGTTGTAATGCAAGGAATCCCATGCTGAACAGCGGTCGCGCGAATGGTGCCTTCGTCGGTCCGAGCACCTTTACCGCTCGGCGTGTTCAAAATCAAATCCACTCCATCGTTCTTCATGTAGTCGATCAAGTTCGGTTGGCCTTCGATGATTTTCTTGACCACCTGAACCGGCACGCCAGCGTCTTGAATCGCACGCGCTGTTCCGACCGTCGCCAAAACAGTGTACCCCATCTCGTGCAATTGTTGAGCAATCTTGACGGCTCGATCCTTGTGTCCTGTACTGACACTCACGAACACATTACCCTCGGTTGGCAACGTGACGCCGGCAGCCAACTGGCTTTTAGCAAATGCAATTGGGAAGCTTTTCGAAATTCCCATCACTTCGCCGGTGGAACGCATCTCTGGCCCCAAGACAATGTCGACGCCCACAAACTTGCGGAATGGGAACACGCTTTCTTTGACGCTATAAGTCGTCGGCAGTGGCTGTTCTTTAATTCCTAGTTCCGCTAGAGAGTGACCCGCCATGACTTTGGTCGCAATATTGGCAACAGGAACACCTGTGGCCTTAGCAACAAACGGTACCGTTCGACTGGCCCGCGGGTTGACCTCAAGCACATAAACGTTTGTCACGTCGCCTTCTTTTTTAACTGCGAACTGAACGTTCATTAAACCGATCACGTTCAGTTCCATCGCCATTGCTTTGGAAGCCGCCCGGATCTCGTCCATCGTTTGCTCCGACAGCGAGTAAGGTGGAATTGAACAGGCCGAATCCCCCGAATGAACGCCGGCTTCTTCGATATGTTCCATGATTCCGGCGACCACTACCTCGGTGCCATCGCAAATGCAGTCGACATCGACTTCAATCGCTTCCTCAAGGAACTTGTCAATCAAAACTGGCTGACCCGCGGATACAATAAATGCTTCCGAAACAAACCGCTCGAACTGCGACTTGTCGTAGCAAATCTCCATCGCTCGACCACCCAAGACAAAACTCGGGCGGACCAAAACCGGATAGCCGACGACGGCCACCTGCTTACGAGCCTCGGCCATCGTGCGGGCGATTCCATTGGCAGGCTGTTTTAAACCAACCTTGTTCAGTAACTGTTGGAATTGTTCTCGGTCTTCGGCCGCATCGATCGTATCGACACTAGTGCCGATCACTTTAACGCCCGCTTGGGACAAGGCTCGTGCCAAGTTCAGCGGTGTCTGACCACCAAACTGAACAATCACGCCGTCCGGCTGAATCCGATCGCAGATGTTCAAAACATCTTCTACCGTCAACGGTTCGAAAAATAACAGATCGCTAGTGTCGTAATCGGTTGAAACGGTTTCTGGGTTCGAGTTCACCATCACCGATTCGATACCCAACTCACGCAACGCAAAACTTGCATGACAACAGCAATAATCGAACTCGATGCCCTGCCCGATTCGGTTCGGGCCACCGCCCAAAATCATAATGCGTTTTTTGTCTGACTTTTCAGGTGCCTCACACTCGGATTCGTATGTCGAATAGTAATACGGCGTGTAAGCCTCAAACTCCGCCGCACAAGTATCAACCGATTTGTAAGTCGAAATCACGCCCAACGATTTTCGATGTTCGCGAACGGCAATCTCATTTGAATCCCAGATCGTTGCCATCTGCCGGTCGGAGAAACCAAACTGCTTGGCCTGCAACATTTCTTCTTTGGTAATGCCTTCGAGCGACCGAGTCCGCAAGAAGTCCTCCATTTCGACAATACCTGATAAATGGTGCAAGAACCAATGATCGATCCGACACAATTCGTGAATTTCATCGACCGTCATTCCGCTTTTTAACGCGTATCGCAGATACCACGGTCGATCAGAATTGGGCACCGATAGTTTTGCGCGGATGGTGTCTCGATCAGGTTGTTCTTCTGTGCCCCATAAGTCCTTGCTATCGCAACCGAACCCAAAACTACCAACTTCCAAGCCACGCAAGGCCTTCTGAAACGACTCCTTGAACGTACGACCGATCGCCATTGTTTCACCGACGGACTTCATTTGAGTCATCAGCGTCGAATCAGCTTCCGGGAATTTTTCAAACGTAAAACGAGGAATTTTCGTAACGACGTAATCAATTGTTGGTTCAAAACAAGCTTTGGTTTCACGAGTGATATCGTTATTGAGCTCCCACATGCGATATCCGACCGCCAACTTTGCAGCGATCTTTGCGATCGGGAAACCTGTCGCCTTAGAAGCCAACGCACTCGACCGGCTAACGCGCGGGTTCATTTCAATCACGATCATGCGCCCAGTGTCAGGATGGATCGCAAACTGAATATTCGATCCACCCGTTTCAACACCGATCTCACGGATGACCGCAAGACTAGCGTCTCGCATTCGCTGATACTCTTTATCAGATAGCGTCTGAGCTGGAGCAACGGTGATCGAGTCGCCGGTGTGAACGCCCATCGGATCAAAGTTCTCAATCGCGCAGATAATGACAACGTTGTCGTCCAAATCCCGCACAACTTCCATCTCGTACTCTTTCCAGCCGATGATGGATTCTTCGATCAATACTTCTGTCGTCGGCGACTGGTCGAGACCGCGTCGAACCAACAAATCGAATTCATCTTTGTTATACGCAATCGCTGAACCACTGCCGCCCATTGTAAAACTAGGCCTGATCAAGCAAGGCATACCTACCCGCTCTTGTACCTCACGGGCCTCTTCGACAGTGTTGACGGTCTTGCCGTAACAGATATCCAAACCACACGCATGCATCGCTTGCTGAAAGCGATCACGGTTTTCAGCTTTGTCAATCACATCGGCGTCGGCGCCAATCATTTCAACGTCGTACTTCTCAAGCACGCCGTTGGCCGACAAAGCCATAGCCAAGTTCAAAGCCGTTTGGCCGCCGAGCGTCGGTAGCAACACATCCGGTTTTTCAGCGGCAATAATTTTCTCGACAATCCGCCAGTCGAGTGGCTCGATATAAGTCCGCTCCGCTGTAGCCGGGTCAGTCATGATCGTCGCCGGGTTCGAATTGACAAGAACGACTTCGTAACCTTCTTCGCGAAGGGCCTTGCAGGCTTGAGTGCCTGAGTAATCGAATTCGCAAGCCTGGCCAATCACAATAGGACCAGAACCAATAAGCATGATTTTTTTGATATCGTCGCGACGTGGCACAGTGATTTGCCTTGGTTGTTACGGGTTTTCGATGGCCTTGGGGCCGAGCAAAAATCAAGTCGCACGAAAAGTTGTTTCGGCGTCGAATTTGCTGCGTTTACAAAATTTCCCAAGCGTACCAACCACCCCCGTAACCCTTCAAGGTGCCGAGCCACAATCCGACAAAAATGAGCTCAATCTTTTCAAAATCTATGATACATCTACGCAGATGCCTTTGCGGGTTGGGACGGTCCTTCCCAACGATCGCATGTTACGTATTTAGTGAGCTAACCGCGAAACTGACCTCTAGCGAACTGATTTATGGCTTAGAAACAGCCTACTGATCTTTCAGAAGGCCTTCGTATTTCGGAGGAGGTTTCGGAGTCGGCGGCAAATCCGACTTGGGCCGAACGATTTTGAATGAGTTCAAAAATTCGGCAGCCAACGTTTCATTAAAAATTTGTTTGCCCATCACAGCAGACAATTGGTAAATTCGTCGGCCTTTGAGGAAAGCACGTGAAAGCACAGTAAATTCGTTCCCTTGTTGATCGGTAAACTGATAAGCGAATTGCCGACCCTTGACGCCTTTCATTACGATTTCCGTTTTATTCAACAACTGTCCAGATACGTTGGCCAAGCTTCCTCGAACTACGCCTTCAAGCGTGTTGGCAACTCCTTTTATTCCGCGCGGTCGCTCATTCATGTCGTTATAGCTAAACATTAAATTCGTCTTTCCGGCCGAAGCGGTACCGCTATACAACCGGACTTTGATCGGCGGTCTACCTATAACGGGAGTAAAAGTTCGCTCGACAAACCTCGGCTTGAACGGCATTTGGAACTTAGCTCGCGACCCAGTTGGGTTGAAATCAAGCCATTTGACTCGCAACAAATCGGCCCCGTCGCCCTCCATTTCAATATCATCGGCCATCGGCATCTGTATCGCACTCACTGTCGGCGATAAACCAACCAACATGCCAATACCCAGTGGTAAACCAATCAGAGACCGCAACAAACCGGTCCTCAGTGAACGGGACCCGAACTGTAGATTGAAGTTAAACATTTTTTTTCGTCGATCGATAAGGATGTGTAAAACAGCCCAATACTTGAAACAGCCCAAGGCTATATGATTCTAGCGACTTTTCAAACATTCAACCGCCCCGGTTTTGCCAAAATTGACATCACTACGATAAGATACCCCCTATAATTTCAAATTAAGGTTCCTCAATTCCCTTTCTAGAGGTGTTTTTTGTCTAGTCCAAGTCGTAGCGGTGCATTTGATTCAGCCGTAGATAAGCGAGTCGAACGCTTTACCGAGAGCATCAGTTTCGATGTGCGCCTATTCCGCCATGACATCGCAGGTAGTATCGCTCACGCCAGCATGTTGGCAGACCAAGGCATCTTGACCAACGACGAACGCGACCAAATCCAATCCAACCTGACCGACATCCAACAAGAAATCGAAGCTGGAACGTTTCCCATTCGTAAAGAACTGGAAGACATCCACATGAACATCGAACAAACATTGATCGATCGCATCGGTGATGTCGGCCGGAAACTACACACCGGTCGCAGTCGGAACGACCAAGTCTCCACGGATTTGCGGTTATGGGTGCGCGACTCAATCGATCAAATCGACGAATTACTTGCAAATTTACAACGAGCCTTTTTAAGCCGCTGCGAAAAAGACGTGGGTGTGATCATTCCAGCCTACACCCATCTGCAGCGTGCTCAACCTGTCCTCGCCAATCATGTCTGGTTAGCCTACATCGAAAAATTTGCTCGGGATCGCGAGCGTTTGGCTGACTGCCGCAAACGGGTCAATCTGTGCAGTTTGGGGACAGCTGCTTTAGCCGGCACGACACTGAACATCGACCGACAGAACTCCGCCAAACGACTGGGCTTTGACGGTATTGTTGCCAACAGCATCGATTCATCAAGCGACCGCGACTTTGTCTTAGAAACACTATTCTGTTTGGCAAACATTGGGATCCACCTGAGCACTTGGGCCGAAGAGTGGATCCTGTGGGCAACCGTAGAGTATGACTTCATTAAATTGCCGCATGAGTTTTGCACTGGCAGCTCGATCATGCCACAAAAAATCAACCCAGACGTCCTTGAGCTAACTCGTGGAAAATCCGCTCGACTGATCGGAAGCTTGCAAACGCTATTAGTTTTATCCAAAGGCCTTCCGCTGGCCTACAACCGGGATTTGCAAGAGGACAAACCCCCGCTGTTTGACGCCGTCGATACCGTTCAAGTCTGCCTTGAGCTGGCCGCACCACTGGTCGCAGGCGCGGAATTAAACGTCGAATCGATCAATTCACGCATCGAAAAGGGCTTCCTAGACGCCACAACACTCATGGAATACTTGATTAAACGCGGAATGCCACAACGGAGTGCTCACCATGGGATCGGTGAATTGGTCCGCTTGGCGACCTCAAAATCGGCTACACTGTCCGAACTTTCCCTTAAAGATTTCCAATCAGTTGACTCGGATCTGGATGAATCTGTTTATGATGTATTGGGCGTAGAAAACGCTGTCAATGCATTTCAAAGTGAGGGCTCAACCAACCCCCAGCGGGTCATTCAACAAGTCGAAATTTGGAAAAAACGCTTGAATTAATGACCCATTCCTCGAAAGAAACGAAATTGTGGTTGAGTTCTTTCGAACCGCGAAAACCAACGTTCCTATCGGGCATGAGTAGTAAAACTACTTCACTCACCTTGGTTTAAGAGCATTTGACAGTCACTTTAAACGCTACTGTAGTCACAATCGGCACAGCCGATCTAAACCTGTTGCAAGTCTTGATGAAACGACGATCCTATTAACGTCATGGCCCCACTTCGTTGCACAACTGAACCTAAATTGCGTTTTAATCTATCCCATCGCAATCACCCGAACGCGCCTGATGGTCGCCGCTGGAAAAATAACAGCCGTCGATTATTGGCTTGTGTCACTGCGCTTATAGTGATGCTGACAACTATCCCAAGCTCGTTCGCTCAACAACCTGCCCAACCTGCCGCTGCGGAACTCTCTGATGTCCAGCGCTTGATTCGCAGCAGTATCCGAGATCGGGCTCCTAAAACTCCGCTTCAAATTGCTCAAGCGGCCGAGATGCTGGTGAACGTGGAACTGTACGACGAAGCCAAAACGATGCTCGGCCAACTGCAAGCGCTTAACCTAAGCGACGCTCAACTATCGGAACTCACTTCGCAATTCGGATCGTCTTTCTTTCAAGATATTTACTTAAGCCCTCAACTTCATCCGATTGGCCGGACGGTGGGCGATTACGTTTTGCGTGGTGCTCAAAAAGGATTGCAGTCGCCCGAACGATACGACAGCCTACTACGCTCGCTTAACTCCGACGACATCTCCGCTCGCAGCAAAGCGGTTCGCCAACTTCGCAGCATCGGCGAACCAGCGATAGCGACCGTTTTGAATGCCTTTACCGACGACGATCGCGTGGACGCGTTCCCGGGGCTCCGATCGGTCCTTCAAACACTTGGAGCCGAACTCCCTGAGCCAATCATTGCTGCCGCCTTGGCCGATGATCCTCAAGTTAAATTAGAAGCCATTCGCGCACTGGATAAAATAAATTCCAAGGAAGCGTTGAGTGTCTTGTATTTGACGATTTTGGCACGCGAGCAAAATAATTTGGTTCGCGCGACGGCGTTTGAAATTTTGACCAAACGCACTGGAACACCCCTAGATTTTTCACAAGTCGAATCCTGGTTCCGAAAGGAAACCGTCGATTCACTTCAAAACAAAAGTGATCCCGTCTTAGTGCGGCAGCCAAGCAACACTTGGATTTGGAACAAGAAACTTCAAAAAGTCGTTTCCCAACCCTCCAACGTAGCCACCGACCGTTGCCGCCGAGCATCCTATTTCGCTCGTGGCCTTTACGAGAGCAACCCCGAATCGTCAGCCAATCGGCAGCTGTACTTGCTTACGCAACTTGAACTTGCCAAACGCGTTGCTGGGCCAAACACTGCGATCGATAGCTCGCAACAAATCAAAAAGTTTGGTTTGTCAGCCATGGAAACGAATCAGTTGTTATGCCTCGCGCTCAAACACAAGCTGTTCCCTGCCGCCACCGCCTGCTGTGAAATCCTGAAGTCAATGGGCGACGTTTCAGTAATGACTCAATTATCCGGCAACTACCCACCTCTAACGCACGCGATACTCTCGGGCGAACGCAGTGTCCAATTTGCAGCACTTGATGCGATCGCGCAACTAGACCCGCAACATGCCTTCCCCGGCAGTAGCCATGCTATGACACTTGCCGTTTACTTAGCCAGTGGCAGTGGTCAACCTGCGGCCCTGATCGGTCACCATCGCTTAGATCTCGCTCAAACATACGCGGCCTCGATTGCGTCGTCTGGCTTACGCGGTGAATCAGCAATGACTGGCAAAGAGCTTTTTGAAATTGCCACCACTAACTCAGATATCGAGATCATCTTGATCAGCGACACGATCACCAACCCGAGTTATAGCAGCTTGATTCAACAACTACGTAATGACTGGCGAACCTCTCAAACCCCAATTGCTTTCCTTTACAGCGATGCTAACCAAAGCCAACGAGCAGCATTGCAACTCAAGCGAAACAACGTAACCATCCTCCCCTTCACTTTAGCACCAGAGCTGATCGCATCCAGCATCGATCAAATGGTAAATCAGGTTTCTACTTTTCGCCAAGATCGCTTGCAGCGAAATCGACAAGCAAAAGTTGCGATTCAGTGGTTGGCAAAAGTTGCAAAGAATCGGCAAGCCTATTCGTTTTACAATCTTGGCCGGCAGCAAGCAAAAATTCAGCAACTGATTTATCAACCTGGCTTCTCGGCTCCCGTCACCGAAATTTTGGCGAACATTGCCACGCCCGAAGCACAACAACAACTACTGAACTTCGCCAGCGAAACGGGATTGCCGATCGAGCAACGCCAATCCGCCGTTAAAGCCTTTCAAGATGCCGTCGAACGCTCAGGCATTATGCTAACCACTGACGAGATTTTGCTTCAATACAATCGATACAACGCCAGCCATACGCAACCCAAAGAAACTCAGCAGTTACTCGGTTCGATTCTGGACATCATCGAAGCCAGCAAACGCTAAAAAATCGTTCTTTGGAAAATTAGCGGGGCATTCATTGATCCGCTTGGCCCTCAAAATCAACTTGTCGTCGCGATGGAAACTCTTTGGCGATCGAGTAGAAATAAAATGGCATTGGGCTGGATGCAGTCAGCCATCATCGCCTTTGGTTCCGCGAAAGCATCGCTACCCCGGACAGACTTTCCTGAATCGCTAGGCGTCAAGCGAACGATTACTCTTGAATGTTGCTCGCAGATAAAGTTCGCTGTCTAGTGAACCGTCGCGTCCTTTGGTAACGACATCAACACGCGACGTCCAATAATCACGGTAACGATCGTCATCAACACGTTCGTGACCGCTACGCTATACCATACCCACTCGACCGGCATCACCCAATACGACACAAACAACCAAAATAACGGCGCCGGCAAAATCACCTTGCGAAACATCGCCTCGTAAAACCCATACATCGGTCGCTTCATCGCCTGCAACATGTTCAAGTAGGCCGCGGTCAAAACGTATGACCACTGAACCGGCGCAATTATGTAAAGACAATTCACGCCCAACTGAATTACTTCCTCGTCCGGCGTAAAAATCTGCATCAATTGCCGAGCAAAAAAGAACATGATGACCGCAGCCGTGCCATTGAGCACCTGCCCCGCAATAATCGCCAACTTCATTGTCAAACGAATCCGGCCAAACAATTTGGCTCCGTTATTTTGGCCTACCATCGCCATGATCGCCGCCGACAATCCCATCGTTGGCAGCAATCCAATTTGCTCGATTCGCGTGGTCACTCCAAACGCAGCCACATTCGCTTCACCGTACGTTTTCAAAAAATAAGTGATCACGAAAAAGCTGATCGCAACCTGCATGATATTAAAACTTGCTGGTAGTGCCTGTCGAGCAATCTCGCCATAGACTTTCAGGTCTGGCAACAAGTCACGCCACGCCCTAAGCACCAAGAGCTTTCGCTTGACAACAGTCGTCAACAACACCAAGCTTCCGGCCCCTTGGATCACCACGGTCGCCCAAGCAATCCCAGCAATCCCCATCGCTGGTACTCCCCAACCACCATATAAAAACCATGGATCCAAAATCAAGTTCGCAAAAAACCCGACCACCAGCACTAGGCTAAACGTTTTGCTGTCACCACTGGCAACGAGAATCGCATTGCACAAGTTGATCAATACAAAGAAAATCGCGCCACAAAAAATCGGAATCATATACTCCAGCGTGATTTCCAAATACTCGCCCTTTGCTCCCAACAATCGAAATAGAGACTCGGACCAACAAATCCCCACCACCGTCAACAGAACAGAAACCACGATCGCCACTGACAGCGCCTGCATTACGTAAGTCTGCTGCCGATCGCTTTCGCCAGCACCAATTGCGTTAGAGATCAAGGCCGATGCGCCTCGCGACAACCCACCGCTGGTTGCGATGATCAATAGGAACACTGGAAAACTCAACCCGAGCGCCGCCAACGCAAGCATCGAAATCCTGCCGGCGTAAACGGAATCGACCACGTTATACATGGTCTGAAAAAACAGACCGATACTCGACGGCACTGCCAAGTGGCACATGTGCCGGATGATCGATCCAGAAGTAAGGTCTTGTGACTTCAAGGGGCCTGCGATTCGCGCAAAATGGATTTTGGTAAGGGCGGGCTACGGTACCAGCCATCGCCAAGTTCCAATACTGCAAATCAACGATCCATTCAAATTCGCGCAGATCTACTTAACCGTAATCCACAAGAATGGCTTGCCAGCATCGTCCACCCGAAGCTCAGAAGACAAACGTCGCGGCTTCGTCTGTCGCAATAACTTACCAATCATCACCATCAGAATTCCATTTTTGTTGCTGATGGAAACCTTCGTTCCGGCAACATCAATTCCCTCAGCGGCGATCACTTGTTCGTCATAGATAAATGGGATCTTGGCTTTCTGCTGCACTGCCGCCATCACTTTGTCCAACGGATAATTTTTGATTCCGATCGGCATTTTCTGAAACATATTCGGTTCAACCATAACCGGGGCTTGTTCTGGATCCCGGCCCGCTGGCCAAGACTGCTTGCCAGCTTCGGCACGTTTAATATGGACCTGCACCTGCTGCCCTTGCTTGCGATTTGGTTCCAGCACCAAGCCAAGCGGCTTTACCATCGCTGCCAGAGCGGTCCCGCTGGACATCCCTTGAAATTCTTGCGACACCTTTTCCTGCCCAGCCAAAGCAGCTCGCGCACTTGCATCACGAACGAAGCGTACTCCTGTTTGGCTAGCGATCGAATCGATCACCTTAACAAATGGCTTGCCCTTAGTCGGCTCAGCAACAGGTTTCGCAAATTTCTCAGCCAAATCAACCAACTGGTTCGCTGTCAAACCAAAATCGTGTTTCTCCGACAAAGTCGTTTCCATACCATCATCGCGAAACTTTTGTAACAAATCACGGATTCTTGCCGTATCACGGAGCCGGTAACTGCCACCAGGCAGCTCTAACTTGCTACCTTCCAAAAACCCTCGGACTTTGATCAACCGTGTTCCTCCGGACGAACTTTCTTCCACTCCAGCTACACCTCCCGATAACGTCTTAGAGGACACCCGATCGGCACCTACCTTTTGCAACATCTGCATCCAGCGTTGTTGAGTTCCTGGTGCCGTGGAAGAATTGCCTGAGATCTCCAAGATCACTACCGTCTCCTTACCGGATGACTGAGGCAAACGACCCGAGCTTTGCCCCGATACCGTTTGAGTTGACCAATTTGATAAAGCCGAACCCAAGCCGACTAATAGAAGAACCGCACAGAATTTGGAAAAACCAAGTTGACTAGAGAACATCATATTTAGGCAAGTCTTTTAAAACGGCTATTAGTTTGGCCCTTGTCGGACAACCACGCTGGATCGTTTGTTAGAGCGATTAGACTCGCGCAACACCAACCAAACTACCTTAACATAACTGTGACTACCAGACAGATCGCGACTCGTTTCCACCTAATTGGTTCGTCCAGATTGGTTTTCTCCTAGCTGGATTCGCCAGAATTCAGGTCGTTCAAAAAAAACCGAAGTCTGGCGACTCCGGCTACAAGATTACATCCGTATTTTCAATCTGGACGCACCACTAGTCAGCCACGCCATATCGTCCAATGCAATAAATTGCATTGATTAAATCCTTAACGCCAATCTTCTTGCCATCATCGTAACCGCGGCTTTCGTACGAAATTGGAACCTCGACGATTCGGTAGCCACGACGAGCTATCTTGGCAGTGATTTCTGGCTCAACGCCAAATCGATTTTGCTTGATCGAAATACCATCAATCACCTCTCGATTGAATGCTTTGTAGCAAGTTTCCATATCGGTCAAGTTCAAACCAGAAAACAGATTCGAAGCACCCGTCAAAACCGCATTACCCGCGCGATGAACCCAAGACTCGTCTTGTTGTTCTTTCCCAATAAATCGAGAACCATAAACCACATCGGTCTCGTTCTTGAGCAGTGGCTGAATCAACATCGGAATGTCGCTCGGGTTGTACTCAAGATCAGCATCTTGGACCACAACAAAGTCACCAGTGACATGTTCAAAACCGCTGCGAAGCGCAGCCCCCTTGCCTTCATTTTTGTCTTTTAAAACAACCGTTACTCGTGGCAAGTCTTTGATTTGTTCTAAAATTTCACGAGTACCGTCGGTGCTACAATCGTCAACGATCACCAATTCCAAATTCAAACTTAACGAAGCAACTCGGCTCAGAATTCGGCCAATAGTATTAAGCTCATTGAATACCGGAACCACAACCGACAACAAATAGTCAGTCCGCATACTTGGCGCACTTCCACCACTCGCGTTGCGATATTCATCCAATTCGGCGTGAACTAACTCCGTGCAATTATCCAGTCGTGCCAACAACTCCTCAAAACAATGAGAACGCTGGTCGAAACTTGAATTCCGATTGCCATTGGGTTGATCGTTCATTGATTGCGAATTAACTAGCTGCGCTGCATTACAACTATCAGTCGAACTACTTAACACTCCGAACTTACTTGTTGAATTAGGTTGATTCACAGAAGGTTCCTAATCTTACTTAAACATACCACGACAGCTTTATAGTTAACATCGACCCAAAACTGTTACTGACCAAAACTGTTCATCAAGTCGAAATTCGCGCGTCGATATCTTCTTGATAACAAAGCTGGTAAAATTGCACCTAACGGTCACTTGAGGGTCACTTGAGCGACAGCCGCTCCGCTCTTTTCGTAAGTTGAAACATAGCTCACTTTTTGTTGATTTTTGGATTTTTCAATCCCAACCCACCCGAAAACCCCCGCAAACGACCCGGTTCTCGCAAACACTCAAGAACTGCGGGATTGGTTAACTATTCGTGACGTAGGGCTTCAATCGGATCCATCTGTGCCGCTCGATACGCAGGATACAATCCAAAGAAAACCCCTACTGCAACGGAAATACAAAACGCTAATGGGATTGAAAACGGGACAATTACCGGTTGCATGTCAGTAATGTCTCCCGGCAAGCTCGCGTAAATTTCTGGTGCAGAACTTTGTGTGATCGACTTCAGCAACTCGATCCCAAGCGGGCACAACAGGCCCACTAAAATCCCTGTAATTCCACCAATTACCGACAAAGAAATCGTCTCAACCAAAAACTGCAGCACAATATCACTACGCTTGGCTCCAAGCGCACGACGGATGCCAATCTCTCGCGTTCGCTCGGTAACGGTGGCCAACATAATGTTCATGATCCCAATCCCGCCCACCAACAAACTTACTGCGGCGATAAATCCCATGAACACCATGAACACAATTCGAGTAAACTCCGCTTGCTCCAACAACTCGAACGGCACCACAATCGCAATATCTTGTCGGTCAATCTTGCCAGCTTTCAAAGTCGCTTCGACCAGTTTGGCTGTTCGTTTAACGTCACTGGCTTTTGCGACTTGAACCGTAATCTGAGTCAACTCAAAGCTCGTCACAACGAACGACCCATTGCTACGTTTTACCTCAACATCTCCCATTCGCTGCTGCATGCTCGTGATTGGGATGTAGACATCAAGCGAAAAATCTTGCGCCGCCAACGAACCACCGATTGCTGCACTAGCGTTGCGTGGCTTCAGGACGCCGACAATTTTGAAGAACTCTTGTTTTTCTGGAACGTAAATTTGCTTGCCTAACGGATCCTCCGACGGAAATAGTTTGCTAGATAAATTCGCTGCGATCACACAAACTGACTTCGCCTGACTGACTTCAACGGTCGAAAGAAATCGACCGCGGGCAACGAACAACCGCGTAACTTCTGCATAAGCGTGCGTACAACCAACTAGCCGGCCATCGATTGGTTTAGCATTCGGATTCCCGTTATAGGCAAAACGCTGTGGTAATTCACGGATCGGCAGCACTCGTTTGACGGTTGGAATCGTCATTTCTATCAGAGATTTTTCATTCCTCGTGACCCCAAAAGCATCCACTGTTCGGCTAAAAGAAACAGAACTGGCAGGGGGCTTGATACTACGCACAATTATATTTTCGGCGCCCAAATCTTCGATCCGGGCTTGAGCTTCACGGCTAATGCCCTCGCCGATGGCCAATAACCAAATCACACTTACAACACCGAAGAAAATCCCCAGCACGGTCAAGCCAGACCGCATCGGATGCAGCACAAGACTTTTCAGCCCCAACTTCCAAGTCCGCAGGCGGAAGAAGGCAGTAATGACGGACGACATCTTCATCGTTGATAGCTTTGAATCTGCTGTGCAGTGAAGGTTTCTCGATTCCGAATTGGCTCGTCGATTTGGATCTCACCGTCTCGCAATCGGATCACACGTTTGGCATGGGCAGCGACTTCGTCTTCGTGAGTCACCATGATGATCGTACGGCCTTCATCGTTTAACTTCTGAAACATCGCCAAGATTTCGTCGGTAGTAACCGAATCCAAATTGCCGGTCGCTTCGTCGGCGAGCATGAAGTACGGGTCGTTAACCAGCGAACGAGCGATCGCAACGCGTTGCTGCTGTCCACCTGAAAGCTGAGTCGGCCGATGATCCAACCGATCACCCAACCCCACCATTTTCGCCAGTTCAGTGCTTCGTTGTCGCGAACTACGATCCAAGCGGCCAGTGTAATACAAAGGGACTTCGATATTTTCGACAACGCTCAACTGAGCGATCAAGTTGTAGGCTTGGAAAACAAAACCAATCCGCGAAGCTCGAATAAACGAAAGCTCATCGTCACTCATTAACGCCACATCGTCATCGCCCAGAAAAAACGAACCTGAAGTGGGACGATCAAGACAACCCAGCAAGTTCAACAACGTACTCTTGCCCGATCCCGAGGGCCCCATGATGGCAATGTAATCGCCTTCAGGCACACTAAAGGAAACACCTCGCAACGCCCTTACAGTTTCACTCTTTAACGCATAGTGCTTAGTCAAATCAGAAATCGTCGCTGCTAAATTTTCGCTTACATCCATTTCTGCTTTTTGACGCGCACTATTCATTGACTGACCCCACTGGTTCGGCCAGTTCCTCCACGCTCCCTAGGGCCTCCGCGCGGTGCACCACTGCGGGCCTTCATTCGTTGGATTTGTTTATTCGCTTCCGTTTCGGTCACGAAGCCATCGGAGTCGGTATCGATCCGCGAAAAGAAATGCTCAAACGGTGAACCGATCTCTTCTTGCGTAAGCTTCCCATCATTATCAGTGTCTTGGGCGGCAATCAATTCACTACCGCTAGTCGGCAACTTCAGACGCCCATCACCACTAGGCGATTTCTTAGTATTCTTGACTGTTGCTTCGGCAACATCGATTGCAGCGGCTTTCCCCTCAGGCAGCGCAATTCGTGAATCAACCACAAACTCCGGGAGATCCAATCGGTTTTGATAAGCACCAGGATTCATGACCACCACCTCGCCCGCCTGTAAGCCACTTTTTATCAAGACATTTTGCGAGTTATCACCATCAATCTCAATCTCACGCGTTTCCCAATCGTCACCGTTTTGAACCAAGCAAAACTTTCGGCCTTGCACAGCATAAACTGCCTGAATCGGCGCCAACAACACATCGGGCACTTCTCGAACTTGCACGGTAACCGCCGCGTTCATCCCCGGCTTGAGAGCCAACGGTGGATCGAAGATCTTCACATACACTGCGTACTTGCGCACCGACGAACTCATCCAACGAGAGGATTCCGCGTATTGATTCACCTTGGTAACAATACCGCTGAGAGGTCGACTATTCAACGCATCAACTTTGACGTCACAAGCCATTCCAGGCCGGATCTGTGTGATCGACTGTTCGTTGATCAAGGTTTTCACCTCCATCTTTTCCGGATTGGGAACGCGAATCAACACTTGGTTTTCACGCACGGTCGCGCCTTCTTCCAACTCCCAGTCTTCACTACCTCGCGATGATTCTCGTGCGTAGGAAACCTGACCACTAACGCCTTCGGGAACCACAATGCGGCATTTGGCGATCATTGTTTTAATTTCACTCAGTTTTTCTGATTCGACTTCCGCCGCTTGACGTTCACTATCCAATTTCACTTTAGCGGCTTTGATATCAGCCTCCAATTGAACGACGTTCTTTTCTTTGGTGATCTCAACTAAAACATTCAAACGCATTTTCGCCAATTGCTTTTGATTAATTGCGTTGTCGACATCAACCTGTGTCTTATTGCGTTCGAAGTCTGCCGCTTGTAAAGCCTGGCTCGTGATAAAACCGCGAGCCTGTAGCTTACGGTTATATTCGTAAGTCTCTTCAGCCTGCTGACGAAGCTGCTTGGCCGTTAACATGTTTCCAGTTGCGGCATTAATTTCATTTTCGATGGTCATCTTTTCTTGCAAAAAGGTACCTTCAATATATTCACGAAGCGCTGCTTCTGCCGACGCCAGCGTCGACTCCGCTTGAATCACCGCAGCTTGCGCGTTTACCATCGTAATCCGTTGCTGCTCAAGCTCCTTCTCAAAAGCAGACGAATCAAGCTGCACCAAAAAGTCGCCGGATTTTACTAAACTCGCTTCGGGCACCAGATTCAACACCGAGGTGCTACCATTCCGAGCGCGGACTTCACAACGGATCTCTACGTTTTCGCTACTTTGCAACTGCCCCTGATCAAGCACCTGAGAAACGAAATCACCGTGTTCGACGGTGGCCGTGATCGGATTGAATATCTCGGCATTATCACCGCTGCCAATATAAATGATCGTCAGAAAACCAACTAACACACCAACAGCGACAACTGCCATGACAATGATTGGTAAAGTTGCACCGCGACGAGAAAACTCTCCACCACAACGTGACGAGTGATAGTCTGTGATCGTCGGCGTTTTCATCACAGTTAACATTCGCAAAGATCTTAGTCGGAAGCGGACGGAATTGGTCATGATACTTGGGCAAGCAAGAGACGATTTAAAATAACAGGTTGCAGTCCAGAACGACTTCAAAACAATTAAAAATACAAACGATCGCGTGCACTAAAACGCATGCAACAACAAAGTTGAAAATACAAACGTACTCGTAATCAAACCACCGCAATCGTGCGACCACTCCTACACCGTTTGTTGAACCCCAAAACAGCACAAACGTTTCGCAACCAACGTATGTTTGGGCAAAAGATCGTTTTCAACAAGAGCGCTCGATTAAGAACCAGCGACAATGCCCCTAATTCTCTTCTAGGCTTTGCGGCAAAAGTCACCCGTCACGAAGCGAAACACGACGGTAACAGTTTAGCAGCTAGGCCTAGCGGTATTCCTCAACATTTTTAGACACTTAGCTCCGATTTGGCTTGAAATTGGTTGAATAACTCACCAAAACTCAAGCTCTTCAGAGCCGATCATCTCTGCAACAACGTTGCCTTGTTGGCCAACGTCTTGAGTCTTGGCTAACAAAATGCGCGAAATTTGTTTGTACTTCTTGTTTTTTCGGCTGTTAGTAATGCCAAAGCTGAGCCAACGGCAAATTGCATCGGTAGCAACGCGTGCATGAGCCATTCGGATTGTGGCGTTTCGAACGGGGAAGTGCTACTCGTTAGAGTTTCCAGACTGAGATCAACAGGCTAGCAGACGAGAACCCGCCGAATTGCGGTGCGGAATGAATCTTCGACCTTAGATTTGCACATCGTATCACCGACCAGTGGCATCGATCTTAAGGATGATTGCGTCAATGAGTCCGATTGTACCTTTTGGGGTTCAAGTGTCTTGCTGACGCTGAGCAACACAGGACACGAACGTAGAAATACAGTAACGCGATTGGAAATTAAAAGGTCTGAACCCGAATCTGGTGAAAGCGTTTTCTAACCGGTGCTGAGTTGGCTATCGCCGACATTTTAATTGTTGGCGCCGGCGCTGGCGATGAAGTTCTATACGGTAACACTTCGGGTGTCACCGGTTGAATTTCAGGGCCCCTCCCATTTGATTCGTCGCCGGGCTGGGCTGGTATTGCAGGAGCAATCACTGGCAGGTCCGGTTGCGTTTCCTCATACGATCCCGCAATGTCTAGACAGAATTGACAATCGGGCTGGACGCCCATCATTGCCAACGCACGCAAACCGATTTGATCATCAATTGGCCCTGGGTCGATCCACTGATCTAGCGCATCTAACTGCATCGTCCCCATGTCGAAGTCGAGGTTACGACGCAACACTTCATATTGCACCCACGTGCTCAAATAGGAATTCTGCGCGTCGTTCAAACCAATGATCGCATCCGTCAAGTTTCGAGCAGTCGTGGTTCCCAAGGAAGTGTTCGTAGCTGTGATTGGCCGGTCGAGTTCTAATCGGTTGATCTCGACGTTCTCAATTTGAACTTGGACGCTACGACGATCCAATTCAAAACGAACCCGGTTTCGCCCCAAGTTCCTCACCAGCTCTCGCAGATCACCTTTGATCGAATCTTCGAACTGATAAAAACTTCTCTTACTTTGCTGATATTCGATCAACGCATTTCGGTAATCGTTGCGTTCGGCTTGCCGCACAATCGGCGAATCAAACTGTAGGCCCGCTTGCAATTGGCCCGTTTCGGTGCGAATTCGAAACGGGTTGTTACCAACATTCCCAACACTGCCTTCGAAGACCAAATTCAAACCAGCTTCTAATTGATCCGCCACAAATTCAATATTCCGATATTGATCCACCAAAGATGCCCGAGCATTCATCCAATCACGTCGCATACAGCGCGCAATTCGAATCGCGTGCTCGGACCCGATTTCTGAATTAATAATTTCAATTGAATTGGCTCGTGCCTGAGCCTGTAAGAGGGAGAGATCTAACGAGATATTGTTCAGTTCGGACAACTGCCCCGGGATAGCTTGTTGGAAATTTAAAACCAGATAGTCATATAACTCCTTACCCTCGAGCGTACTTCGAACCCGAGGAAACCCTTTTAAAAGCTGCTGAGTTTTGGATAGCCGTTTCTCCAACAAATCCAGACGAGTCAAGATCGAAGGCGGTTGTGCGTTTACATTCCCGTCAACTACTGCCTCTTTTTTGGAGAGCAGTTCCTGAAGTTTCGCCGGATCCGTAATTGTGCTGGGCTCAAACAACTCCGAACTAATGCTGGAAATAATCCGGCCTTCGGCAACATCCTCAGTCAACTTACGCAGGTATTCTGTCCGACTACTTCGTTTCTGCTCCAACCGCTCAAAATCCTGATTCAACTGAGCAAAATCTTCGTTGCGAATCCTGCCAATCGTTTCTTGAGCCGCTGCAATGACCGACTGCAATTTGGCCAATCGTTGGTTGAGATCGGCAGGCCACCGAAACTTAGGATTCTCATAGCCCACGATCGCGCTATCAATTTCGCTCAACTGCTCTCCCACATCATTTCGAAGATCACCTATCGCAATCAATCGATCATTGATCTCGTCACTAATCAAATCAAAACGATCTAAGAAATCGTCGTCAATCACCACGTCTAAATCTGGCGGTAACCCCAACACGCTCTTGAATTCGTCCAATGAAGTTTCGTAGGCAGTTTTAGCATCCAACAAAGTTCTCTGCTCAAGATAGAAGCTGGTTTCAAACAACTTCAATTGTACAGCATCCAACAGTCCACTTTTATGATACTCTTGGAATTGGTTCAGCACCGTTTCCAATTGGCGAATGTTAAACTCTTGGTTGCGAATTTGCTGTTGCTGTTCAAGCAATCCCAAGAACCCGCCTGCGTTGGCTCCGCCACTACTAGGAGTTCCCAAAAAGTTACCCGTCAAGTTCGGGCCTGCTCCTGGATCTCGGCCAATCGCAACTTGCAGGTAGAACCCGCGCTTGAATCGCTCTAATTGACGCACGTTGGCCAACAGCGTCCGCTCGGATTGCGTCAACGCCTCCAAGATCCGCTCGCGACCCGCATTTTGCAACAACGGTTGCATCAAAGAAAAATCTAGAATGGTGTTTGCGGTTTGAGTATTGTTGCCAGCGAAGTTGAACATAATTGTATTCGCTAACCCCACGACAAAGTTCGCACCGGTGATGCCTAATCGCTCAAACTGAATCCCTTCACTATTGGCACCCAATGCGGCGCTCAAATTAGACTGCGAACCCCCAGGTGCTAACCGACCCTGCGTAGTGAAAAACGAATTGAAACCTGCAAACAATTGACCATCGAAACCAAATCGCTCCAGGCTTACATCCAGAGCCGATTCGTAGAGCGTTTCGTATTGGCTTTGCAAATCCGGTGAATGTAATAATGCAAGCTGGTAAGCTCTTTCAAGCGACAACCGAACCTGTCCCTGCTCATCGATCGGCAGATAAGATTTCCACAGCGGATTTTCGACTTCAGAAATGTCACCGTTGGAATGCCAATGCGGGTACCCCGGTTTTCCGTCAACCCGCTTCATCAATTGATGCGAGGCCGGATCATCAGCTGGAATGGGCGGATGATCCTTGCTGAAAGGATCATGCATCCGCGACCTTGAATCGATCTGAATATCGCCTTTGATCGAATTCCATCGCGGGTCATGCGTTTTTTCCCCAATCAAACGCTGCACTTCCACATCCGCCTGTCGCCGATAAAAACTACGATGGCACCCCGAGATCGTAGCAATATTCAACAAGATGATTACAATCATCAAGAATTCAGTGACGAATTTGCAACGAATCAAATTCACTTTTGCTCCTATTCGTTCAACCGTAGCGCGGGCTCTACAATTGGACGGCGGGACGATTTTTGTTAAGATTTGCGGGATTTCTTAACTTTACACATGAGGCAACCTTTCTGGCCTATCGGAATAATGCAGATTGTATCTTGAAAATTTGTTAGATTTTTAATTCTGCACGGTTTGCGGCGGGAATGGGCATGGTGTGCTGGCTTAGCCGACGATATCTAAGGAAAGATCAAAATTGCCAAATTGTTGTTCATTTATTGCATTTTTGGACCATAATTAAAAAAGTCACCCGGCGACAACATTCCCGAGAAGCAACATAGGCAGATTAGGTCGGCATTACCGGCAGAGTTCGTGAATGCCGGATGTTTGCCGTTGAACAAGTAGGTATCTGATGGCCTTTTGAAAAGGCGATTTCGGACACGGGCTCGAATAGCCGATACGATACAAGATTAGTTATTTTCAAATTGATGCAACCAAGGCTGCACCTAGATGACCATCGTAGATTGCACATTTCTGGCAGAAGTCAACATGATTAATGCCGGTGTCGTTGGACTCCTTGCCCTAGTCGTGTTTGTGTTTGCGATTTTGTCAGCCAAAAACTGGCATTGGGTGAACGTCGTTTTGTTGATCTTTACTTTGATCGCGAGCATCACTGCAATCATCGGAATGACGCAGGCCTTCAAACATCGCCGCGACGGCATGCTGGACTTTCAAAAACAACGGAAGGCCGCCGAAAAAGCGGAAGCAAAGGTTGCTCACATCATCGGTGGAGATCCACTGTCTATCAAATACGACAAAGGATCACTTCGTGACAACAACAATCGACTAGCTCTTGCCATGACCGGTCGTGGTCGCTCGTGGAAAGGTGGCGAGGTTTCTGCAGTTGGGGACGATGGCGTTCAACGGAAATTCACTTTGAAAACCGAACGCAATTTAAAAGACGAAGGGTCGATGGATGGAGCCGTCTTGTACGCGTTTGCAGAAAAAGATGGAATCCCTGCACGCTATATTGGTTCCTTTTTCGTCGCCGCTGAAACCGAAAAAGACTATACACTTCAACCTATTGCTTTAGTAGATATCGAACGCTACGAGAATCCGCGAGTTACGTGGACGTTGTTTGAAAAGATGCCACAAGACCACCATGGCATTTTTAAGGCAGCACTCGAGTCTTCTGTAAATTCGGCAACAGGTGACGCAAAAGACTCAACAGAACATCAACAACGCGTCGCCTTCGTCGAGAGTATGAACGACAAATCAAAGGAACTCGACATTGGTGTATTTACTGAAATTCTCAAAAGCGACTTTTTGCCTGCAAGGAACTTGGGTCACGATCCGGATTCCTTGGAATACGAACAAATAATTGATCAGTACGCGTTTGATGGTCAGTCCATCGGAAAAATTGAACAGTACATTGAAGCCCACCCTGAACGTAAAAGCCGCAATTTCGACCCGACGCCTGAAGAGATCTTTATTAAATTCAAGTTCTCCGCTGATTCCGACACCCCGGTCCAAACTGATCGCGAAAAAGGGAACCTTAGCGAAGGAGTTTACAACACTGATGGAGAAGCCGTTCTTGGTACGTTGATGCAAAACCCAGATGGTGTCACGTTTAAAGCCAATGATGTGGTTATGATCGACGAACCATCTTCAGTAGAGTTTGAAAAATCTCACGCAGGCAAATTAAAAAGAGTCGATCGAGTTTATGTCCGACAGTTACAAGACTTCCCATTGATGTTCAAAAACATGAAACTGCGGGCTGAGAGGTTTGCCAAAGAAACGATTACCTCACAGGCGACCACCGCAAAAACTGCAATCGCCCTCAAAGACGCTCGTCGACAAATCGAGATACGAACTGACCTACTGGCAAAGTCCGTCGAAGACGAAGAACGGTTTACGAGAGACTCTCAGAACCTGAAAGCGACCATCCAAAGCAGGCAACAGCGGTCGTCTGAACTGGCTCAGCAAATCGAAGCCGTCAAAGCTAAAAACGATTCGCTATACCAGCAAATACAAAATCGGATGCTCCAACAACTTCGGTCCGCCGTTTCGGTTCGCCAATAACAACAAACCCGCCATACTGATCGTGCAAGGATGAATCTTGGGATTGCCCGGCACTAAAACGATTCGGCAATGAGCAAATACTCCCCCACGCTCGCCGGTTCCACCAACTCGTTTCGCACGTAAGTAAAGTTGGTTCACAGTTGCAAGCGTAAAGGATTACCGAAAAATGGGATATGACGATCGGGACTACTATCGCGCAGAAGATAGCTTCCAAGGCGGGCAAACTCGCCTGCCAAGCTTCCGTTTCAATCAGCAATCGATTATCTACAGCCTGATCGTTATCAATGTAGCGATCTTTTTGCTGGACGCCTTCACACCTGGCACCGGAACCGGTTCACATTGGCTCGGCAACCTTTTAGCCTTGAATTCCGATCGTTTATGGGGGATCTGGACTTATTTGACTTACGGTTTCAGCCACGCGCCACTGGACAGCGACGCCTCTGTAATGCATGTCGGCTTTAACATGTTGGCTTTGTTCATGCTTGGACGAACCGTTGAGCATCGCTTGGGGCGAGCAGAGTTTCTAAAGTTCTATCTAGTAGCCATCTTGGTTAGCGGCATCGGCTGGTTACTGCCTCAACTCGCTCTCGGTAACACAAGCTCAATCGTAGGCGCCTCTGGAGCCGTCTCGGCAGTTATTATCTATTTCGTCTTCCTTAACCCCACCGCAAAACTTTTGATTTGGGGCATCATCCCCACACCAGCCTGGGTCGTGGGTGTATTGTTCTTGTTGGCAAATCTCAGCACTGCATTCCGGGCCTCGAACGTCGCATGGGAAGCTCACCTCGTAGGCGGTGCGTTCGGCATGCTGTATTACAAACTCGGATGGAATTTTTCAGGCCTTCAAATGCCGAATCTTAAACCCAATCATCTTAAAATTCACCGCGAAGACGACGATGACACGCTCCAGCAAGAAGCCGACCGAATTCTAAAGAAGATCAGCCAAGAAGGTGAATCCAGCTTGACCCGGCGCGAACTGAAAACGCTAAACAAATACAGTAAATCTATCCGGAAAAATCGACCTTAGCTGCCCAGCAAACTCGCAATCAACCAGCCTAGAAGCTCACTTAACTACCGGCCTTCCCTGCAACGCGCCACCGTCGTAGGCCGTAATGCGCAAACCCGATCGTAGCAGTTGTAAGAATAAAACTGGATTTCCAAACGAACCATCGCCTGCCCCGAGTTATTTTCTCAATACTTGGCCTCAGCCCACGAATAAGTGGTCTAAGAACTATTAAACATGCGTTCGATGAGACCGCAACGTCTACCGTTGTAAATCCTTCTTATCGAATCAATCAACTTTTAAACCGCGAGTGAACTCATGTCTCGAAGAGATGATAATCGATCACACCAACACTCATTTTCATCGCTAACGGGCGGCGCTGCCAACATCGGTCTCTACGCCTTGCTACTGCTTATCTTGGCTGTCGCTTGGCTAACGTTCCAAAGCGCTGTCAGTGTAAAAACGGGACATATTGGAGTCAAAACTCGATTCGGAAAAGTCACCTCTGATTCGCTTCCGGCGGGCCTCTACTTCCGCATTCCATTCGTCGAGGACATCAATCAAGTCGAAGTACGCGAACAAAAAATGGAAATGCATACCGGCGCTTCCAGTGCTGACTTGCAGACGATTCAATCAAGCATCGCAGCTAACTTTCGCCCCGATCCGACCAAAGCACACTTACTGTTCGAAGAAGTAGGCCGCGAATACGAACAACGTATCCTCTATCCGGCAGTTGAAGAAACCGTTAAAGCGGTGACCGCCAAGTACACCGCAGAAGAACTGATCACACGACGAACCCAAGTCCGCGATGAAATGGAAACCATGCTCAAAGTACGAGTTCAAGGTAACCATATTTTGATCACGAAATTCAACATCGTAAACTTTGAATTCTCGAAATCGTTTAACAACGCGATTGAAGAAAAACAAACCGCCGAACAAGAAGCCCTACGAGCCACCAATATCCTTCGCCGAATGAAAGTCGAAGCCGATCAAAAAATTGAAACTGCTCGTGGAGCCGCAGAGTCCGTTAAGCTGGCCGCTCAAGCCCAAGCCGAAGCCATCACGCTAATGGCCAAAGCCGAAGCTGCTGCACAGAAACTCTTGGCGGAAGCTGTCGACCGTGATGTCATCCAGCTTCGCGCCATTGAAAAATGGGATGGAAAACTGCCCAAGCTTACCGGCGAAACGGTACCGTTCATTACCGTGGATCCTGAAGCCAAATAAGCAAGTCAGACCAATCGTTCTACGGAACGATTGGTCTACGGACGATCGTCAAATTTCATCAGCACAGAATCAGTAACTCGTTTGCTGTAGCCGTGCATCTTCCAGTGCCCTGGAGACCAACCAGCGAGAAAACGGTAGAAGTCAGCCCAAGCAACAGAATACAGCGTTCGCCATTCCTCTTCGATACAGGCGAACGAAACTGGCTTTACAGCGGAGCGTTTAGCATCTGTTCGACTACCCAGTGCAATTTCTAATTGACGAAAATAGCTATCCAATATTTCTTTTTCACGTCGTTCGCACTCATCATCGCTAAAGCAGCTGCTAATGAAGTACGCAAGATCTTTCATGCCACAACCGCCACCAACGTATTGAAAATCAACGGCCGCGACTTTGTCATCTGCCGCGAAACAAAAATTGGCTAGTTTAGCGTCGCCGTGGACCAAGGTTTGAAAACGAGCACCACTGAGTGCGGCATCGATTTTTTGGGCGGCTTGTTTTAGCGGACCAGCTTCCATCACCTCCAGCTCGTCAGGGCGTGTATCTAGATGCCAATATGTACCGATGGGCCACAACTGATATTGCTCAGACGGCGACACTTTACTGGGATCAAACGCGTCATACAAAAACGTTGCATGAAAGTTAGCCAGCCAGCTAATACACGCGTCCAACTGAGAATCTGTTACCCTCCGACGCCGCAGATCGAAACCCGCCGCGTCAAGATCCTCCAACACCAACAGCCAGTTCTTGCTGGCAACACCGCCACCCTTGGCGTCTACGTCAGCACCAATTAATTCGGGCACTCGGAAAGCACTGCTACAATATTGACTTGCGTTGCGGTACCAATTTGTTTCGTTGTCGTACGAACGTAACTTGCGCCGATGAGAATTATCGCCGGTCCAGCCATACTTGTGATCGCGGCTTTCTGGTGGGGCAACATGCTTCACGATCACAGTGTTCGACTTGGCGTAGTCCGCACCGGACAAACTAGCGTCGAGTAAACGAACTCGCACGATCTGGCCATAACCACTCCACAATTCCTGAATGATTTCAATCTGTTCGGCAGCGTCAACATTTGCAATCTTCGCAACGCGATCCAGTGATAAAAATCCGTCCATAACTAAATAACAAACAAACGTATTACAAGAATCAGCATAAAGCACTGGCCAACAAAACAGTTAACAGGCCTAACGTACATTCCAAAACACTAACAGACCATCTGGCTTGTCAGTTGTCCTAGAAAATCTCGACGATAAACACGTATTTACATCAAGACAAACCCTAACGCATGCTAACGTTCAACTTTAAACTTGGTGTCTGACAAAACACGAGGTCGCACCAAAGGTTAGACAATTAACTTTTGGCGACTAACTTCACCAGTAGACGGCGTCTATCTCGACAGGAACGCTTCGCTTAAGCCGCCCAACCTGTTATTCTTTAGTGATAACGCAGGCCCTTAACGAACGCAGGCCCTTAACGCAGGCCCTTCAGATACCGACCATTGAAACCAGAGGCTAAAATGACTTCTTCATCAACCACACAAACTGTCTCTAGCTCTGGACGTACAGCTGACTTGGTCACTAAAACGCCATTGTTAGACTCTGGCGACGTCGAAACAAAACGACAAGAAATTCTCGATTACTTCCACAACTCATTCACACTCTACGAGAGTCTGTTTGACTGCTTGGCGTCCGACGAAGCGTTCTACAAACGAGCCAACCGTTTGCGCCAGCCGTTGATTTTCTACTACGGCCACACCTCCGTTTTTTATCTAAACAAGCTAAACGTTGCGAATCTAATCGACGAACGCATTGACGAAAAAATGGAATCGATGTTGGCCGTTGGGGTCGACGAAATGTCTTGGGATGACCTAAACGACAACCACTACGATTGGCCTACACCAGCAGAAGTAAAAGCTCACCGCGATGCGACTCGCCAGATCGTCGACAAGTACATCCGTGAATGTGATTTTACATTACCGATCCAATGGGATAGTCCTATGTGGATCATCTTAATGGGAATCGAACACGAACGAATCCACCTTGAAACATCGTCGATTTTGATTCGTGAACTGCCGCTGAACATGGTTAAAACTCATCCCGTGTGGAGCGAAATTTGTTCTGAATCCGGTCCCGCCCCCAAAAACGAATTAATTTCGTTCGAAGGTGGATCCGTCGAACTAGGCAAATCCAAAACAAACCCCATCTACGGCTGGGACAACGAGTACGGCTACCATCAAGAAAACGTTTCGAATTTCAAAGCCTCCAAATTCTTGGTTTCCAATGCAGAGTTTTTAGAATTCATTCAAGCTGGCGGTTATCAAACCGAAAAGTACTGGTCCGAAGAGGGCTGGAATTGGATCGCGTTCAGTGGTGCCGAGCATCCAGTGTTTTGGGTACAAGAAGACGACGACCAGAGCTACCAACTGCGGTTAATGACACAGCTCATTGAACTCCCCATGAACTGGCCAGCGGAAATCAACTACCTCGAAGCAAAAGCATTTTGCAATTGGAAATCCGAAGTTACCAATACACACATTCGCATGCCAACCGAAGCGGAATGGCACCGGATGCGCGAATCGTTGGCGGCGGATCAACCATACTGGAATGCCGCACCGGGAAACATCAATCTTGAAGGGTCAATGTCACCGTGCCCAGTCGACCAACACGAATTCGCGAACGGCCTGTTCGATTTAATTGGAAACGTTTGGCAGTGGACCGAAACACCTATCGACGGATTCAATGGCTTTGAAATCCACCCAACTTACGATGACTTTTCAACGCCAACTTTTGATGGCAAACATAACCTGTTCAAAGGTGGCTGTTGGATATCGACCGGAAACTACGCCATCAAAGATTCGCGATACGCTTTCCGGCGTCATTTCTTTCAATACTCGGGCCTCCGCTATATCGCCGCTGCCCCATTGCCAGCGCCGAAAGTGAACCCCTACGAAACCGACCAGATGGTCTCGCGATACATCGATTTCCATTACGGTCAAGCTGCCAACCCGGCAATGGTCAAAGAGAACTTCCCCGTGGCTTGCATCGACGCAATCAAGCCAGCGTTACAAGGGCGTGCTACCGGCAAGGCCCTAGACATCGGTTGTGGTGCTGGTCGGTCTGCTTTCGAACTGGCCAAAATTTTCGATTCCGTTCAAGCGGTCGATCTGTCGGTACGAACGATCGAAGCACCCGCCAACTTGCAGGCGACCGGCAGGCAACGTTACATCTGCCAAGACGAAGGCGAGTTGAAGTTATTCCGAGAGGTTCTACTATCAGACTTCGATGGCTACGAAGAAGTCAAATCCAAAATCGCTTTCATGCAAGGCGACGCTTGTAATTTGGTTCCCAAATACGACGGCTATGACTTGGTCTTTGCCGGCAACTTAATCGACCGCCTTTACGATCCGCAACGATTTCTTGAGGAAATCCAATCCCGCATTAATCCCGGTGGACTACTAGTTCTCGTTTCACCGTACACTTGGTGCGAGAAACACACCCCTCGTGAAAAATGGCTGGGCGGCTTTAAAGCTGGTACTGGAGAAAGCTTTACAACGCTAGAAGGAATTCGCACAATCGTAGGACCCAATTTCCAAATGCTTGGCGACGCGATCGACATTCCGTTCCTAATGCGTGAGTCCTCAAGGAAATTCCAACACTGCGTCTCCGAACTAACGATTTGGGAAAAGCGCAGCTAGGCCTTATCCATAGCCGCCTTTTGCTCCGCAGCTGACATTTTTTACGTGATGTGTTTGTAGTATCGGCAAGTACCTCCGTAGGATGGGCAACTCTTGCCCGTCCATCATAAAGCTGATACTAGAAACAGTTCCGCTGACGCAATGGCCCCGAAATAAATGCCAAACATCTCGATGCAAACCAATTTTCGCCTACTCTCTGAACTATACGCCATCGACGCACCCGACAGCGTGCTGTTGACAGAGTACCCCTCATCCAACAGCAAAGAAACTCGTTTTCAGAACGATCGCGAGTTTCAAATTCACGACCCGTTCCCACCACCGCGACGTGAGCTGCTCAAATATCTTGGTCCACATCACCTGATGTGTGGCTGGGGCAATTTACTACCCGTCACATCTGAGATTGCTCCTCAAGAAATCTTGCTGAACCATTGGCAACATACCTTTGGTTCCAGCGCCGTCCCAACCTGGCAATCGCTCGAACAAACTTGTGATACATCCCCGCAGCCCAACTGCGTGACTCTTTTTCCGCACCAATCCATTCCTCCTCAGCAACAGGTAATCGATCCCGCGGCCTATTACCAAATGCATTCCAAACAAGCGCTTGCAAAAATCGATTGCCCGCAAGCGGCAGTCTTGGACCAAGTCAGTTTCCCTTGCATTGCCAAGCTCACTCATGGTTACGCCGGACTGGGAAACTACTTCTTAAACGACGCGAGCGACCATGCCGCTATGCTTGCCGACTTAAAACAGTGCTGGCCAACCGCATCGGTCGTGATCAATTCGATCATCCCCGATATCATCGGCGACTACGGCATTCAGTTTTATTTGCACCGCGATGGTTCAACCGTTTGGCTGGGACTCACAGAACAACATTTCAATCAAACCAATCGCTGGTGTGGTGGCAGCTACGATGTAAAACAGCAGCAAGAATTGCAAGAACCCATGAAGCCTTTCATCAAGGCGATCACAAATTACCTACACGCGAATCAATACTTCGGGGTCGTTGGATTCGACGTACTCAAAACTAAAACCGACGAATTCTTTTTAGTCGATTTAAATCCAAGACTAACAGGGATCACACCATTTTTAATCGCGTCACGAATCTTCAATGTCGAATTCGGACATATCGCCGGCGTCTACCAAGCCAGTTGCAAATTCAATGGCAGTCTCGAACAGTTGATCGCTGCTGTCGAAGCGGAGTCCAATTGTAAAGTCTTGGTGCTGAGTGCATTTGAAGAAATGGCTGCCGGCGAAACAACAACCACCTGCCACTTATCCGCCTCCGGAAAAAACCAACCCGCCTGTCTAGCAACGTTAGACCAACTCACGATAACGTGACCAGCGAATCAGCCGGCAGCGCACCATTAGGCCGTAAACATTTACACCAGAAGCCGATTTCAACGAATCTCCATAGTTAAAAAAACCGAACCCTAACGGATTCGGCTTGTAGACTCAATCTTCGTTTTCTGGCGTAACCGCCCAGCACTCTTACTGATTACGCAAGCAACATACCTTGTGTTTTTTACCACTGCCGCATGGGCAAGGATCGTTACGACCAACTTTCTTCTGGCGATTGCGAATCGTTTCAACGCGTCGCTTTTTACCAGCACGATCTGCAGCGTCTTGACGCGATTCACTTTCGGATCCTCCGCCGCCACCCTGCTGCGGGACTAATACTTCAGCAGGGTCTTCGTGGATCGCCGTTGTCTCGGCTAGCGTATGGCTGACAAACGACTCATTCAATTGCTCCATTCGGTAGACCAAATCAGTAACCCGTTCGCCGATAGAAGTCCAAAGGCCATCGAACATCCGCATGCCTTCGCGTTTGTATTCAACCTTTGGGTCCAATTGCGCCATTCCACGTTGCCCGACAGCTGAACGTAGATAGTCCATCGCCAACAAATGGTCTTTCCATGCTGAATCGACGATCTCCAGCAACACCAAGCGTTCCATCCGACGGAACTCGGGGTGGAAATGATTCTCAACGACCGCTTCAAGCGTTGGCTCGAGCTCGTCGCGATCGAGAGTCTCGATCTTGTCCAACGTTAGTTCGTAATCTAGTTTCGACTTGAACCAGCCCGTCAATTCCGTTGCCTGTCCATTCGCATTAACCAGTGGCAGCATGCCTTTTTCGTCAAAGGTCGATAACTGAGTTCTGAGTTCCTGCAACGCAACATCAGCCGCACTCTGATTGTCTCGGCTTTTTACCATTAACAGATCGCGAATGTCATCTCGCTGCTTATTGCGAAAATCATCAACTACAATTTCTGTCTTAAAGCGGTGGCTAGCCCACTCGCTAAGTCCTTCGCGATTGATCCGACCTTGAGCACCTGCGGCACCTGGTGTGCTGAACTGATAGAACCCAGCCATTACAGGGTAAATGGCTTCACGATTCACATAAGCATCGATGGCCAATTCCTCAACTATCTCAACTGCCTGAGCGACCGACTTATCTTGAAATTCCTCAGGCTTGACTTCAAGTCCAAACTTATTGGCCACCCAATTCGAAACCGTGCGCACGCTATAATCCTGAGCCAACATTACATTGGCTCCTTCAATCTTCACCTTCTGGATTGCCTGGCGAGCCTTATTGACTAACAACTCATCAACCCGATCACGACCCGTTTGCTTAAGTTCTTTTTCCCGCACCCCGATGTTGTATCTGACATTGGAAAAATGAGCCAACGATGCCCAGTTCCATTCCGACTCCTCTTCTGTACTAGGCAAGCACTCTTCGATTTGCTGCAAAATATCAAATTCTGCTTGTCGCTCAGCTTCATCTAAACAAACTGCGACCGCTTCCTCAGGCGACAATTTCCGGAACAGCTTTGAATCCATCATGATTCCCAACTGGCTACCGGCATGCGAAGCAAATGTCTCACAACCATAGTTGTCATCCATAAAGGTGGAAACATTTGATTCAATTTGATCGCGGACCATATCCTGCACAATCTCGCGGCAACTCTGCCCGTCCAAAATGCGCTGACGGAAACGATAGATTCGCTTCCGTTGTTCATCCATCACTTCATCGTATTCAAGTAGTGATTTACGAATTTCAAAGTTGTATTCTTCACGTTTCTTCTGAGCCGCGCCGATACGCCGAGAAACCATCTTGCTCTCAATCGGCACATCATCTTTAAACCCACCCATTTCAAGCATTCGCTTAACAACAGGGCCGGCAAAAATCCGCATCAAGTCATCATCCAGGCTCAAGAAAAACCGACTGCTACCAGGGTCACCTTGACGACCACAACGACCGCGAAGCTGCAAGTCAATCCGCCGGGCATCGTGACGCTCGGTACCGATCACGTGCAAGCCACCCATCTTTTTGACATCGACGCCCATTTCGGACATCCCGTGTTCTTCGTCAATCGACTTGACTAAAGCATCCCATTCGTCTGGTGGAACATCCAAACGAGTCGGATACGTATCTTGCAAACGAGCCCACGCCATCGTCTCCGGGTTTCCACCCATGATAATGTCAGTACCACGACCCGCCATATTGGTCGCAATGGTAACCGCTCCGAAACGACCAGCCTGCGAAACGATCTCCGCTTCGCGTTTGTGATTCTTAGCGTTCAAAACCTCGTGCTTCACTCCACGTTTGCTCAGCAGCCTTGACAACCGCTCACTCTTTTCAATCGATACCGTACCAACCAAAATCGGCCGACCACGGTACTGGACCTTGGCGACTTTATCCCTCGCAAACGTGTGTTTTTCACCGTCGTCTTTGTCAGTGATCACCACCGTAGCATCATCGACGCTCTCCACGGTTCCGACGCAAAAATCAGCGTTCTTCAAAAACACCATGTCCCAGCGGCTATAATTTTCAATCTCGTCAGCGATCGCTTGCCATTTGAATTTTTCGTTACTGTAAATCACGTCCGGATATGCAATTCGCTGCAATTCCCGGTTAGTCGGAATCGCAACTACGTCCAGCTCGTAGATCTTGTAAAACTCTTCCGCCTCAGTCATCGCGGTACCTGTCATACCGCAAACCTTTTCGTACAGCTTGAAGTAGTTTTGCAGTGTCACTGTCGCCAGCGTCTGAGTCTCTTCTTTGATCTTCACACCTTCTTTGGCCTCGACCGCTTGATGCAAGCCATCGCTCCACTGCCGGCCTTCCATCAGGCGACCGGTAAATTCATCAACGATCACGATCTGACCGTCTTTGATAACGTAGTTGACATCACGTTTGTACAACCCATGAGCCTTCAGCGCACTATCGATCAGGTGCGGCCAATCCATGTTCCCAGCAGTATAGAAACTCTCGACGCCGGCCAACTTTTCAGCAAACCTAACACCTTCATCGGTCAAAGTCGCGGTGTGGTCCTTTTCATTAACCTGATAGTGCAGACCTTTTTCAAGCTGTGTTGCGATACGATTAGCTTCGACATACCGGCCAGGATTATTGTGAGCTGGTCCGGAAATAATCAGTGGTGTCCGAGCTTCATCGATCAAAATATTGTCAACTTCGTCGACGATCGCAAACGCAAGTGGGCCTTGCGACTGCTGACGTGGTTTAGGGAAATTGTCGTCGCCACGAGCCGCTGGACGCATATTGTCCCGAAGATAATCAAAACCAAACTCGTTGTTGGTTCCATAAGTAATATCTTTGGCGTAAGCCTCTTGCCGTTTGGCTACCTGCATACCGCTCTGAATCGCACTCACCGACAGACCTAAGCCCATGTACAACGGAGCCATCCACTCCATGTCACGACGAGCCAAATAATCGTTGACGGTGACGACGTGAACGCCACGGTCCTCGAGAGCATTCAAATAAGTAGGCAGTGTAGCGACAAGTGTTTTACCTTCACCGGTAACCATTTCGGCAACCGCACCCGAATGCAAAACCATGCCGCCGATCAACTGCACGTCGTAGTGACGCATACCAAGAAAACGTTTGCCGCCTTCACGGCAAACCGCGAACGCCTCAATCATGATGTCGTCGGTCGACTCGCCTTTTTTAAGACGTGCTTTGAACTGTTCAGTTTTTTCGCGCAATTGATCATCACTGAACGCAGAGTAAGTTTCCTCGAGCGCATTGATGGCATCAACTTTGGACTGCAACTTTTTCACGATCCGGGCGTTTGACGAACCAAACAGACCAGTAACGAGTTTACCAAAGCCGTTGACCAATCCGTTAAAGAAGTCGGAGGTTACGTCCCAGAGATTTTCCAATGATGGCATGGTAGTTTTCCGAAAGTTGGGTCATTCGACCCTTATCTTAATACAAGCCCTGAAATCAAGGCCCCGTTGTTTTGAATTGTTAGTTGCCGTTTTGCAGACGGCTGCCCTCAAGTGAGCCCCAGAATAATCCGAACAGACTCCACTAGGACTGATGAAATTTTGTCAGGTCACGTGATTCAGCGTGTTGAAGTTACCTAACTAGCAAAACTCAGACCATGCGAGTTTCGAAAAACAAAAAAACGGACATTTAGGACCGAAATTTATTTCAAACTAGGTAAAAACGCCATTTTAAAATCCATGCAAGCTTGGCCGATATTCTAAAAGCCTGCCTGCCATCACCACAGCCCTATATTCCGCCTTGAATTAGAAAAACGCGGCGAATTTCACTTTTTCGAGGTCAAACTGGACGGGAGCGGCGCCAATTGCCTTTGCCAGCGTCTCTAATTAAAACCTTGGAAATCGCCCCGCGTTAAGCGATGTAAATCTCAGTACAACCAAAGCCTCCCGTGAAAAAACAGCCGCACACGATCGATATCTCTGGAAAGCTGATTTTACTGGGCACTGGCACGAGCGTAGGTGTCCCCGCACTAGGCTGCAACTGCCCTGTTTGCACCAGCGAAAACCCAAAAAATCACCGCACTCGGTCTAGTGCAATTTTTGGCTTACCGGACGGAAACCTGCTAGTCGACACATCACCCGACTTACGAACGCAACTAATCCGCGAAAAAATCGGTATTGTCCATTCGGTCATTTACACACACGAACATAGTGACCACGTGATGGGCTTTGACGACCTACGACTGTTTCAGTTTTATTTGGGGCATGCTGTTCCTATTTACTGCCAACCGATAGTCGAAAAACGATTGCGAAAGGCATTCGATTATGCCTTCGATGAACGGCCAGCAACTCACCGAGGCGCCGCCCCTTCGGTCGACATCCATTCCATCAATCGCGACCCAGTCCAAATCTTAGGCGAAAAGGTAACGCCAATCCCACTCAAACACGGACCACGATTCGAGGTGCTCGGATTCCGGATTGGCAATATCGCTTACTGCACCGACGTAAGCGAAATTCCAGACAGCAGCTTGGAACTACTACAAGGCCTCGACACACTCGTGTTAGATGGTTTGCGACACGAACCTCATGCAACTCACCTATCAATTTCGCAAGCAACTGAAATTGCTACTCACCTCGCCCCACGGCAGACATACTTCACTCACTGCGCCTGCAAACTGGATCATGACGAAACCAACGCATCCTTGCCCGATGGAATCGAACTGGCTTACGACGGCTTGCAAATCGACTTGATTTAAACTGAACCACTGTCGCAGACAACCACCTCAGTAACTACTGGTTTTGTTGGCGCTCAAACAAAAAAGATCGGCAGCAAAAAAATGTCAAACTAGGAAGCACTGGCAACTCGGGAAAACTTATCCTCAGCACTGCAAGTGACTTGCATTACACCCACCAACTACTCACCCATTATTATTATTTTTACAGGTAAGAGTACTTCGGCAGTAGCATCAGGAATCGTGTCAATGTTGTATATCGCAACTTCAATCCTGATTTATCATTTTTCGCAAGAAAGATCCTATGAACTTACTCCGAACCATTACGTTGCTCGCGTGCTTTGCTTTTGTCGTGCAGACATCTGTTGTTAACGCCCAAAGCCAACCCAAAGTGGATGGCTCTATGGCAAAGAAGCAAATGCCTGAAAAAGAGACCATGTCACGAGCGTTTACCAACGGCTACAACGTACCAAGCTCTGGCGTTGCTTTAGAAGGCTATTGCCCCGTTTGTTACATCGCTGCTAATAAAGCTGCCAAAGGCAAGCCAGAATTTTCAGCCGAATACGAAGGTGTTACCTATTGGTTCGTTTCAGCACCCGTCCGCGACATGTTTATCGCAAACCCTAAAAAGTACCTTCCGGCTTACGGCGGCTGGTGCGCACTTGGAGTCGCAACTGGTCAACGGTTCCCGGTTGATCCAACTAACTTCAAAGTCGTTGACGGCCAGATCATGTTATTTCTGAAAAATGCCAAAGTTGATGGCGCTGAAATTTGGAACAAGAACGAAGCCCAACATCTTCAACAAGCAAACGCAAACTGGGAAAACTTAAAGGGGTAATCTATCTCTTCGGTAGTTACCTACCTTGTTTCAGCCAAGCAAGTCGAACGAAAGCTTGTTGATCCGATAACAATACAATTTGAAAATCACAGGCTCCTCGCTTGGCGAGGAGCTTTTTTTTGGTAGTTTCCTAACAACAAAAACCAAGCCGCAATTTATTCTTGTGGGCGATCAATATCAGCAATCACAACATTGTCTTTGCGGCTGGCCGTTACGAATAAAGACTTCCCATTGGGAAGCCGGCAATAACCCTCCAATTCCGTTGACGGCGAGAAGACCAGACTTGGCGAGCCACTCAAATCGACAACCTGTTTGGACTCTTCAGTCATTACCGACTTATTCAGCAACTCGGTAAGACTCGGTGATAGCGTCTGCAAACGCCAACCTCTTCCAGCAATCACATTTTGAATGCAAACAATCTTGCCCGCTTCGGCATCCCAGTGCAAATTCTGATTAAACGGGCCACATAAAAATCGAGCCACCAAAACCCCAGCAGCCGAAGTTTTAGGCTCTTTGGCAAGCAACTGTGGATCGTATAGCCTGAGTTCATTTCCTTGATTGCCATAGTCCGAAGTCGCAATCAATCGGCGCCCATTGGCCGCCACTAAAACCGGTCGACAACCATTGATCATTTTGTCGTCGACAACTTCGTGCTTAATCGCCCGATCAAGTTTTCCATCCTGCCAAGCCAACTCCCAATCAATTAAAAAAATGGTGCCTTTCTGGTTGACCGTGTTACCAATGAATACATTGTTTTTATCAAGGTAGGCAATTCCAGTTGGATGAGTCAAGCGTGGCGTTTTATTTTGATTCAACCACAGTTGCCGTCCCGTCGGTTTCATCTCCAACGTGTATTCTTTAATAATTCCTTGTCGCGGAACAACATCATAACGATCACCGTAAAAGTACAGTTTGTTATTGACGATCGCAACTCCTTGACATGCACCGATTTTAGGTACCGTAAATTTTTGAACGTTGCTTAAAGTCGCATTCGATTTCCATATAGGTTTGCCCACCTGCGCATCAACACGTCGAAATTGACCGCTAAGCGCAAAACTGAACGCTACCATGCAAACAAGCAGCCGAAAGAATCGCGGTTTAGGGGAGCATCTCAATTGCACATCAAATCTTTCAAAAGATCCTTAAAACAAGGGAGAAGCGTTTTCTAGGGTTCAGGAATCTCCGAAAACAGTTTCTAGGACGACGAAGTTAAAGTCAATTGTAATCTCAACAACCATTCGACGATTGTCCTCTACTATCAATTTTCAATTAACAACAATCACTGTTCAAAATCCGAGACGTGATAAACAAAAAAAGACTCACGCCCAACTGATGTTACTCAGTTGGGCGGAGCCTCTCGCTCTTAGAGGTGGTGTCCGACAATTGCCGGACGCCAATCCATCATGATGCTCGATTTGGCCGACTACTTGCGGCGACGTCGCAGGAATACGAGTCCACTCAAGGCCAGCACAGTGAAGGAAGACGGTTCAGGCACGCTGGTTGCGGATACCGAGGCTACCGTAACCGTTCCCTGACTTAACAGGTTGCTGGTGTCCAAGGACAAAGGGCCCGCAAAAATGTTGTCAAACGTTCCTGTTGCAGAACCGAAATCGAACAGGTCAAACGTCTGACCAACTTCAAACGCCAATGGGTCCAGGAAATTCAGCTCAAGCGTTCCACCGAAGAGCAAATCACCTGCAATATCGAACGTATCGAATTCGGTCGCACTATCGAAGGTCAACGAAAGGACACTGCTATCGAGCAAATCAAAGTCTCCCGATGCAAGGGAAACACTTCCGTCAATTTGACCTGCGTTAATGAATGAACCGTTAAACTGCACGTTTTCTTCGACTAGAACTGCAGGGCTTCCATCAGCTGAAATCAAACCGCTAACGTCATTAAAAATATCACCGTTGAACTCAGCACCATTAATACTGGTAAACAGTCGGACACCTGCATCGAAACCAGAGTCACCGCTTCCAATGATCGATCCACTGTTGAAAACGGTTCCGTTCTGTACGTCACCGTCAAAGCTACCAACTTGAATCGATAAACCCGAACCGGAACCACCAGTCGCATCAATCGCTCCGCTATTGTTCAGCGTAAAGTTATCCGCAGTTCCGTCCACATAGAACGTTCCGTTGCGTTGAGCTCCTGTTGCTAGGATGTCACCACTGTTGTTGACCTGCAAGCCATCACCATCCAGGTTGAAGGCTCGACTGTCCGAACTAATAACTCCGAAGTTATTTACAACGCCACCGGTGTGGTCGCCGCCGCCAGCAGGAGTCGGGTTGCCAAAGTAAACACCGTTTTGAACACCAGAAATAGTACCGGTGTTGTTGAGAGTTCCCTGAAAGCTAACACCGTTAACCGCTCGGAATCCGCCGGTCGTCCCGGAATCGCCTTCCGAAGTCACAATGCCCGAGTTGTTGATCGTTCCTGTAAATAGACCAGTTGTCGATCCGTCCAAGGCACCATCTACACGAGTCCGCTCGAGGCGAATACCATCACCTGCCGTTGCCAATCCAGCACCAGCTGTACCACGTCCTCGCAGTTCACCACTGTTGTTGATCGTAAAATCGTTTCCACCAGCAGACAACTCAGCCGAGAATCCAGCTCCTTCGTTGCCTTCGCCGGCATCAATTGTTCCTCGGTTGTTCAAGGTGAACCCTTGAGCTGTCGAGTCAGCATATACGGTACCGTTCCGCTGGTCGCCGGTTCCCAAAATACTTCCGGTGTTGTTCACCTCAAGTCCAGTGCCGTCGATGTTCAACGCTCGGCTGTCAGAACTGATCACGCCGCTGTTGTTGACGACGCCGCCAGTGTGATCGGCTCCTTCGCCGTTGACTGCGTTTCCAAAGTAGAGTCCGTTGGTAGTTCCCGAGATAACTCCGGTATTGTCCAACGTTCCTTGAAAGCTCAAACCATTAACGGCTCTGACACCTGCGACTGTCCCGGCAGTGTTGTCGCCCGATGCGATCTCACCCGAGTTAGAAATGGTTCCAGTAAAGGCTCCCGGTGCAAAAGTCACGCCTCCGTCGGCGTTAGTGCCACGAACTCCCTCTAAACGTAGGCCGTCACCTGCTAGGGCATCAGCTGAACCAAGTGGTGCACCATCCTGAGTTCTTCCTTGGATGGTTCCACTGTTATCAATCGTGGCACTCAAAGTATCGCCAACCGAAAGCGTAACACCAGATCCTGCGTTACCAACACCAGCATCAATTCGACCAGAGTTGTCCAGCGAGAAGTTGCTGGCAGTGTCATCTGAGTAGACAGTACCATTACGTTGGTCGCCGGTTCCGACAATTAATCCTTCGTTGACTACGGTAAGTCCTTCACCATCGATGTTCAACGCACGGCTTCCAGAACTGATCGTTCCTTCGTTGCGAACAACGCCGCCAGTGTGATCACCACCACCAGCTGGAGTTGCGTTGCCGAAGTAAACTCCGTTTTGCTCGCCAGAGATCACGCCACCAGCTTCGTTGGTCAGCGTTCCCTGAAAGCCAGTACCATTGACAGCCCGAAAACCACCCACTGTTCCGTTAGCTCCCTCTGAGCTGATCGTTCCACTGTTGGTAATATCGCCGGTAAACAAACCAGTTGTTGTACCGTCCAACGCTCCATCGACTCGAGTTCGCTCAAGGCGAATTCCGTCGCCGGCAGTTGCCAAACCAGCACCCGCGTCACCGCGACCGGCGATCGTACCTGAGTTGTTGATACTGAAATCATTGCCAGCTTCACTCAATTCCGCTGAGAAACCAGCACCTAGATTGCCCGCACCTGCGTCAATCGTGCCGCTGTTGTTCAAGTCAAAACCTTGAGCGGTCGAATCTGCGTAGACGGTACCATTTCGTTGGTCGCCTGTTCCCAAAATGCTTCCGCTGTTGTCAACCTTAAGCCCCGTGCCATCGATGTTCAACGCACGGCTTCCAGAACTGATCGTTCCTTCGTTGCGAACAACGCCGCCAGTGTGATCACCACCACCAGCTGGAGTTGCGTTGCCGAAGTAAACTCCGTTTTGCTCGCCAGAGATCACGCCACCAGCTTCGTTGGTCAGCGTTCCCTGAAAGCCAGTACCATTGACAGCCCGAAAACCACCCACTGTTCCGTTAGCTCCCTCTGAGCTGATCGTTCCACTGTTGGTAATATCGCCGGTAAACAAACCAGTTGTTGTACCGTCCAACGCTCCATCGACTCGAGTTCGCTCAAGGCGAATTCCGTCGCCGGCAGTTGCCAAACCAGCACCCGCGTCACCGCGACCGGCGATCGTACCTGAGTTGTTGATACTGAAATCATTGCCAGCTTCACTCAATTCCGCTGAGAAACCAGCACCTAGATTGCCCGCACCTGCGTCAATAACACCGCTGTTTTGCACTGAAAAACCATTAGCCGCTGAATCGGAGTAAATGGTTCCGTTGCGCTGATTGCCGGTACCAATGATTTGCCCAGCATTCTTAACAGCAACCGGGCCGCCAATATTGATAGCGCGACTATCACTGCTGATCACACCGCTAGCCAGGTTGGTAACTGAACCAGAACCTGCACCGTTAACAAAATTGATCGCGTTGACTCCACCTTCAATTCTACCGGCATTGAATATGGTTGTGTCCGATTGGGTCACAATCGCATCCAGTGGAGCGGTGATGACACCGCCAGCACCATTATTGATGACCACGCCATCAGCACCTGCTGGAATTTCGATGCCGTTGGACTGGAGGACTTGAATCCATGTTGACGAATCTTCAGTGACTTCGACTTCTTGATTAGCAGAAGGCGTCGCTGTTGTAGTCGTCTGCGCTGATACACTTGCACCATTTACGGTCGCAAGTACACACGTTGCAGAAAGTGCAACCATCAACTTCTTAAATCTAGTGACTTTCATTGAATTGGTTTCTCAAAAAATATGGAGCGAATAGTTTCTGTTTTCTTTTCCTTGAGGGACATCTCCTCCAAGGGACACTGACAGATGTCGCCAACCCGCAAAACCATTGCACTCCTATGAGAAAAAAATTGAATATTCCGATTTTGTATTTGAGCAATAAAAAGCCTGCGGTCTCTTGTGTAACCAATTTCGCAAACAACGGCGGCGCATTCCGTTGCTAATACAGACGAATCGGTTTTACAAGTTAGACACAGCAACCCAACTCGCATGTGAGAATTTGCACTGGTCCCACACTTGAGAGTCGAGGACCAAAACACCCAGTTTCAAAAAACTGATTTGCGCTGGCTTGAGATCGCAGTACAAAATCGCACTCTGCCATTCGCGCTTGCTTCCGAAACACATCTATTAGCGCAAAGCTTGCGTCATACTGGACAGTTTCTAAATCTTGCCAATCAGCCAGACAGACGTTTTTTGAACCCGGCTACGCTGATGAGAAAAGTGGTTCGTCAGGTACGAACGAAAACCACTAAGGAGTGGAACCGATGGTTTCACCACCGTTGATCGTTGAAAGATCTTGATAAAGCTGCTGCTGGACAGCGTCTGAGATAAACTGAACGTGCGCATCGCCGTAAAGGAATGAGCTTCCTCCGGGGTGGGAACTAGCGAATGCTCCGTTACGACGCTCAATGACCGCTCCAGCCCCTGGAGGCGTGTTTAAAGGATTGTCTGTTGTGCGCAGGCAATCAGCATTGGCACGCGTATAACTCCAAACATTAGACGATTCCCAAATATCAGGTCGAGTCACCTCGCCCACAAAAAATGAGGTAGAAAGGCCATCTGAAACGTCAACAAGCGTTATTGGTCTCCTGTAAACAAACGCACCGTTATTGCTATATTTGGTTACCAGATCGGAAGAATTTGGTCCTAAGCTGCCATTACTAAACGCGTAGCTGGAAGTGGCAGCATCGACCGGTTGATAGACAGTACTGACTCGCTCACCATTTTCGCTGGGACACCATAAAGTCGGCAGTTCCTCCAAAATCCCATCACGTTTGCTCGGGAAATTCTGCCACCACAAAAGGTCGTCAACATCGCGATTCCAAAGGCCACTATCTTTCACCGCCAACTGTTGTTCAAGATTGCTCAATTCAAGGAAAGGAAAGAGCAAAATAAACCCGCTGGCTCCGCTTTTTTCCTCACTGGTCAACCCAGGCGGACACCCGGGAACCGACATGCTTTCGCCGATATCATCGCAACCCAAACGGCCTGGCGGAAGCTTCTGCCGGGCGGATTCATAACTGCTGATTGCTAAACCGATCTGGCGAAAATTATTCTGACAAGCCGTACGACGCGCTGATTCCCTAACACTCTGGACAGCCGGCAGCAACATACCGATCAGAATTCCAATAATCGCAATCACGACCAGCAACTCGACCAGTGTAAATCCACACCGTTTTAAAGATATTTTGTTAGAATTCACAAACAATTGATGATTCATCAGGCGATTCGATCCAAATTAGAACTTACAGAAAACAAATTGACTGACGGCCTTTCATTTACAAAGAAATTAATTAAATGCAAGATTCCAAGGGATTGATGACATTACAATGATATGCAATTCAGACGACGTGATGTAGTAAAGTATTACACTCCCTTTATTTACCAATACCAATCAGTTGAACACGAAAACTGCCAATACAGCTCGAAATTTTGCTGAGCGATGTCGATCCGCTTCGACTCGCCTAGCATGTCTGGCTGCAGGAATCATTGGCGACCGTCGTGACGCGGAGGACATTGTTCAGCAAGCAATTCTGATCGCAATTGAAAAAAACAACGAATTCGAATCGGAATCACACTTCCTAGGCTGGTTAGCTGGCATTGTCCGCAATTGTGCGTTAAATCACAGGAGGAAATCCGCACGACGCAAAACTCAACCAACAGATCCTGCCGATATGGTGGTAGGGGCTGTTGGAACTATAACCAGCCCGGTAAATCGAGAAACGGGTACGTTAAAACCATTCCAAGGCTCGTTCGACGATCGAATGAAAAGCGCCTTACAACAAATCACACCCAAAGCCCGAAGTTGTTTGCTTTTACGCACAGTTGAGGGACTAGACTACAAAGAAATTTCAATACTGATGGATATGCCAGAAGGAACTGCGATGAATCTTGTACACCGCAGCAAGAAAAAACTTCGCACCATCCTTCAATCCTCTGGTGAGCGCGAAAAAAACGTTCCTTCAATTGAAGGAGACAAAGATGAATAATCAAGATAATCAACTTGACGAACTGGAAATGTACCTCGACGGCATGATGTCTGAGAGTGAGTGCGACGCGTTTCTCAAGAGTTACGATCCCGTTAAACTAAAAGAGGCACAAGCAGCTCAGGACCAAATCGACGACTCATTGCGGTCCATGTTCAAGTTTGATTCGTTAGATTCGGCACAAGTTCAAGAGCTGACGCAAAAAGCGTTTGAAAGCGATTCAGCTGCTTCTAGTATTGATAACCTGTCACCCACTGTAGAGCTAAAAGAAAACGAACCGGCCACTCGGAAATCGTTCGCTTTAGCGGCATTAGCGGCTGCCATTTTAGCCATGGTCAGTGCTGGCATTTGGTTGATGAACGATCCACTACCAACTGTCCCTCACTTTGAAAATCGACCTGTTGCGTTGCTGTATCAGGAATCCGTACAAGCGGGCTTTCAACCGTACTATCGCTGCGAGGATGAACAGCGTTTTCGAAATGAGTTCAAATTTCGCCTTGGTAAGACCGTGGCTCTAGCTAAATCCGAGATGCCTGAGGGAACTCGTATGCTGGGTCTTTCGTATCTTGGCGGAACAAGCCGCGAGTCAATCGCCATGTTGAGTGAAGTGGATGGGCATCAAGTCATCGTGTTTGTCGATCGCGACACAGCCAGCCAACCAAATGTTTCAACCACAGGAACAGAAGGCTTAAATGTATTCGTTGTCGAACGGGACGGCTTTGTGTTCGCCGAAGTTTCTCCGCTAGAAGAATCCCGGATGATTCAACACCTAAAGGTTCCAAACGAATAAGAACCGATCCAACGTAATCGTGCAACAAAACGGCATTACTCAGTCGAGCCAATCACTTTGTAGACTTCGATTTTCTGAAAGCGACCTTGTTTCAAATGAGTTCCACCCACCAAAGCGAAACTGGATTCATCGATTGGCACCATGTGATGGAAGAATCGACCAGGCTCTAACTGGTGTATCTTCTCCCAACTGTTCTGACCGTCGGACAATTGATAGATTCCGTCATAAGTACTAACCAAGAACCGACCATTCAACGGTGTTGCCGAACAACCAAATCCCAACATGCCGCTGTCCGAAGGAATTTCGGGCCCCTCAGACCATGTTTGGCTTTTCAAATCAAAAACATGCACTTCGTCGGTTGTTCCGTCTTCGTTAATTCCTCCGATTGCAAACAGCTTGTCCTTGAAAGCACGAACAGCTAACGCGCGATTTTGGAATGGTACTTCGACACTTTTCCATTCTGGTTTGTCAGCACTGGCATCCAAAACTAGCATGTCCGATGCCCACTGAGAGTCTTTCCCGATCGCCATCGTCCAGCCACCTACAACGTAAACTTTGTTTTGGTGGACACAAGCATCAAACGACGATCGGCCTTGCGGAAGCGATGGCCACTTGGTCCATTTTTTAGTTTCCGGGTTAAAGGCTTTGACATCCGTCAGCGACCGCAACTCGTGTTCTTCACCTTCTTCGTTACGAGCTTCCAAACCGCCAATACGAACGATCAGTCCGCCATGACTGACAACCGCCAGTCCCTGTAGGCCCAGTGTTTCACCGACGGTTTCCCACTTTCTACTTTCAAAGTCCAAGCAATAAACATCACGATTCTGGTAAGAACGAGCGTACGAATGGGCTCGCCCCGACTTACCACCAATCACAAACAATTTATTGTCCATCACGGTCGCACCGAAACTTGTCATCCCGCGAGGAAAGTCTTCAATTTGAGCGTCCACACGTTCTAGCTTTACGTTGCTGGTATTTTCTTCGACCACCTTTCCGGTCGCAGCTACTTCTGAATCTGATAAATCGCCCCCCAAATCCAAAACCATCGTGCAGTAGTATCGCTTTTCAGAGTACTTCTTGCCGTCGACTTCACCTGCTTCAGATAAAACGTGCTTGGCTCGAACCAGATACCGAACCGACGGCGTCAAAACAGCAGTGCCAGTATCGCCACTGTTGGTTTTGAACGAGCTCGCGTCAATTCGGATCAAAGACACTTCCGCTCCCTCCAACGGCATGCCTTTAAAATAGACACCGACTTTCAACTGGCCGTTTTCAAAAGAGGGGATCATGTCAAGCGACAGACCATCGGCAGGTTTACGAGGTAACGCGTTGCCCGAGTACCGAACGTACTTACCGCTGTAGTCCAGAAACATGGCCAAATCACCTCGGTTGAACACCCCGTACGGACACGACACATTAACAATCGGCCCAAGTCCATCTAAAGACGTTTCGTACCAGCCGAGTTCGTCATCCATCTTCTTCTGAAACGTGACTTCTTTGGCAGTTCCGTCAACAACCGAGTGGGATTTCATGGCCGCCAAACTACCAAGAAATTTCGCTTGGTCAGGTTCGAGAGCCTCGCCAAAGACAACTTTGACGTCGCCGCCTTCACCGTAAACGTACAGAAAGTGCCCCTGAGCTTCGTTCAACGGAGTCGCCAACAGCGCCACGACTGCCAAAAATGAAACGATTTTTTGCAACATAAAACTCTTTCTCAACGTTTATTTTTAGAATTGATTTTATTTTATGAATCAAATTGATTCATTCAAATTGGTTCATATTAGTCATCACTTCTTCGACAAGAAACGGTAACGTTAAAGGCTACGAGATTACTACCTTGCTTAGCAACGGCGGTCAACAAAAAAGGCCGCCGACACTTAGTGCCGCGGCCATGCAAATTTGACTATTCTAAATTCGTTAGCTTATCAGCGAAAACGCTTGAACGCCTTCTGGAATCGTTAACCAATATCTAGTAACCACATCCGCCACGATACCCGCCATAACCACGGTAGACCGGTTGTTGATATACGGGCTGTTGATATACAGGTTGCTGATATACAGGCTGTTGATAAACGGGCTGCTGATAAACGGGCTGCTGATAAACCGGTTGTTGGTAACTGCGGTAAACGGGTTGCTGCTGATTGAAGCTCCCACGGAAACTGTTGCGGTCAACAGCACGGCCGGCGACGTTTCCGACAAGACCGCCAATTGCGACGCCTGCTAGGGCTTCGTTGTTTTGATCTCCGATGATGCCGCCGATAATTGCACCAGCAACGGTTCCGCGTCGGGTAGCGATTTGAGCTTGGGAGACTGCCGGCGCTAACATCAAAGCGACCGCGAAAATGAAAAATCCGATTTTAACCTGTTTACTCATTAGACTTCTCTCATTTAGATTGATTGGGACTCGCTCGAAGATAAAGGAAGCAAGTCTGAGGCCAAACACCGATTTCCCGTAAAACACGATGATAGCTGTAAAAACTGCACCCAATTTGTTGTTTTTTGACAACCATCGTGGCCGTTTTGTGATAATTAGCCACACTCCTAGGAAAGGTATTTTTTACTAAAAACCTTTCAATTGGAGTCAAACTTAGTTTTGGATTTTTTACTCATCTGAAACCGTAGGAAACACGACTTCACCGAAGCACGACTCGTATTGACGTAAAAAAACACGCGACTCGGAAGTCGCGTGTCTTCAAGTTTTTCGACAATAAACATAATCGAATTCAGTCGCGCTCAACCATATTTGGTTGGCGGACCAAAACGTTTTAGCTTAACCAGGATGCTGGCTGAGCAAGTCCATGTAATCCGACGTGATGCTGAGCACTTCGTCCAAGTAGAACTCACGTTCGATGCTATCGTCGTTGCTCAACTGATCCTCGATCAAATTTTTATCTTCTTCGTCAGCGTTAAGCTCTTTGCGACGCGCCCTGAATTTTTCAGCATTTAAAGAAACTGTTTTCAGTTTCTTCTGTTCGACATACTTGGAAATTTTTCCGTTCAACTTAATGAAATCCTCGGAAGCACCAATTCTCGCTGCTGACTTGCCCTGCAAGGTGCGAATTATATCGGCATTGACCAACGTCAACGGCGAAAACGTTGCACGTCGAATTCGATCGAATTCAACCGGGAAATCTAAATCTGCTTCAGCGATGCCTTCCATGTTGTCGGTAATCGACGGCAAAACCAAATCAGACAACACTCCGCGTTTCTGAGTACTATCACCGTTGGGACGATAGAATTGCGCAGTCGTGATCTTCAACGCGCCGTGTTTACTTGGAATGTTAGGCACATTGCTCAAAATTTCGCTCAGATTACGCAAGCTCTGAACGGTCCCTTTGCCGTGAGTGGTCGTATCACCAACCACGATTCCGCGACCGTAATCTTGAATCGCTCCGGCAAGAATCTCGCTGGCACTTGCGCTGAATTTGCTGGTCAACACCGTCATAGGTTTCTTCCAGGCCATCCCTGGGGCATCATCGGCCAGTTCTTCGATTTGACCAAGCGGGTTCTTGACCTGCACCACTGGCCCAAGATCGATAAACAAACCAGTCAAATCAATCGCTTCGGGCAAGCTTCCGCCACCATTCAACCGCAAATCCAAAACTAAACCATCAACGCCTTTCGAATTGAAGTCGTCAATAATTTTACGAACGTCACGTGTTGTACTGCGTCCATTACCGCCGGAAAAGTCAGCGTAAAAACTCGGCAGCTCAATGACGCCTAGCTTACGAGGCGAACCATCAGGGTTCTTGCCTTGCTCAAAGATCTCTCCACGAGCCGCTTGATCTTCCAACTTGATTTTTTCTCGAACGATGTTCACGGTACGCAAATCACCTTCTTCGGACATCACTAACAAGCGAACCGTTGTACCGGCTTGTCCGCGAATCATACCGACAACATCATCCAATTTCATACCCGCGACATCCACCATTTCAGTGCCATGCGCGGCGACCAACTTGGCATCAAGCTTGGTGCCATCCTCTTCGCCCTGCCCTACGGCGTGGATCTTATCTTCTACTTTTAGCTCGCCTTGCTTGAAGGCAGCTCCACCCTTAACCACAGCCTTGATGGTTGTGTATCCGTCATCGGTTCCCTGCAAAGTCGCGCCAATACCGTCTAGTTCCAAACCCATTTGAATAATGAAATTCTCATAGGTCTTCTTAGACATATAAGAAGTGTGTGGGTCAAAGCTAGTCGTGATCGCCGAGATGTATCGTTCGATCACGTCTTCAGTATCCAACTGATGCATCCGGCGACTATAAGCCGTATATCGCCTCCGCAAAATAACTTCCGGTGGATCTGGCTTCTTTTTTACGACGGGTTTGGTTTCTTCCTCTGTGTCAGTGGCTGAGTCTTCCGCAGCGTCTTTTTCTTTTTTCTTTTTATCGCTCATTTCTTTGGCAGACTGCAACACCAACAAACTGTATTTGACACGCTTGCGCCATTTTTCGCGAACCTCATCATCGGTTTTAGCAAATTCCAACATGTCGGGGTCGGTGACGATCGTTTCGTCAATCGTAAAATCGTGTGGGTGGTCGACCATCTCCAATGCAAGCGTAGTTCGTTGCTCAACTCGTTCAATGAATCGCCGAAAAATTACCAAAGCGATGTCGAAGTTACCGGCTTGGATTTTATCGTCGATCTGTTTTTCAAAAGCAGAAAATTCTTCGATGTCCGATTGAAGGAAGTAATCCTTCAGCGGATCCAAAACTTTGATGTACTTATCGAAGGCTCGCTCGGCAATTGTGTCGTTCAATGGCAACTTAGACAGATGCAATCGCTCCATCATGGTCGCAACGAGCCGCGCAGCAAGTGCGTTCTGCATCGTTGGCCGAGCAAGCTGTTCGGTCGCTTGTTTCACGTCCTGTTGGGCTTGGCCGATTGACGTGGTGACAAACAGCCCTAAAAAGACCGCAATGACCATCGCCAAAGCCGTTTTGCAACAACGGTGATAGCGCACGCAAACCACCTTACGATTTGATGAAAAAGCCAACATTCTGTCTCCTATAGCTTAAAGATGCCCATTTTTTTCCCAACTTGTGTATAACACAAAATCGCCAATGAACAGCGGGAATAGTAAGCACTGACAACTTGCGAGGCAATACTGATTCAAAACACGAATCACCAGCAAGTTAGACGAAAAATTTTATTCTCTCTAAAGACTGCTCTAGAATCATCGATCTAGCCAGCCAAAGATACCGATTTGCGACGAAACGCAATCAAGCGTAAATTATAGCTCATAGCATAAACACCAGTGCAGCCCAAAAGTTCTTTTATAGAATTAGCAATGCCCACTAAATCCGTCCCCGCATTTCTCGTAATGAACACCGGCGCCAGCGCCGGTGCTCGGTTCGAATTGCTTCCAACCCAAGAAAACATGCTTGGTCGTGATTGGGAGTGCAAAATCGTCCTAAACGACCCGCAATGCTCTCGTATGCACGCGTCTGTCTCCCTTGATGAAGATGGATGGTGGATTCGCGACAATGGCAGCAGCAATGGAACTTTTGTTAACGGTCAAACAGTCAATGAGGCCCGGCTAGTCGATGGTACGGAAGTCCGAGTCGGCAACAGCGTTTTTTCCTTTACGGAAAAAGTCAAAGCTCAAACATCACCAGTTGCTACTGACCGATTATCCACCGACTTAGGCTCAGAGACCGTTGGTTTAACTGTGATCCACGACCGTGAAATGGACCCTCAAGAAACCGGCCATTACACGCTCGACTTTCTTAAGGGGCACAACTGGGGAAAAGATTTTTTCTTCTTGTTTCAGTTGAGCGTAAAACTGCTCTCCGTCTCCGACCCAGAATCAGTCGTTGAAGTTAGCATGGAGCGACTCTTCGATCGTACCGAATCCGCCGCAGCAGGATTTCTGTGGCTGTCTGATGACGGCAACCTGACTCCGAAAAAGGTTTTCCCTGCAGACAAAGCCGAAAATGTTCAACTCGACTCCGAACTCACCCAGCGTGTTGTCAAACAAAAAAAAGCAATCCGAGTCGAACACGAAACCAACGACAAGTGGGCCGACTCTATCTGCGTCCCACTAATCAACGCAGATGGTGAAGTCGCCGGTGCGATCCACTTGTATCGCGACACCATTCCATTTCACAATTCTCATTTCCAACTTGCCAGTGCAACTGCCAACATTGTCCAGCGCGCATTGGCCAACGCAAACAGATTCTCATCATTGCAAGCACAACATAATCGATTAGTTGAAAAAAGCGCTAACTCAGACGAACTGAAAGGTGAGTGCGAAGAGATGCTGGAGCTCAAGTCCAAGATCACACGCATCGCCAAAGCTTCCGGCAGTGTGTTGGTCCGTGGCGAAAGCGGCGCAGGTAAAGAACTCGTCGCTCGCGCGATCCATCGCTCAAGCCCACGTTCCCAACGACCGATGCTGAGTGTCAACTGTGCTGCGATGCCGCGCGACCTGATGGAGAGCCAGCTTTTTGGACACACCAAAGGCTCCTTCACCGGCGCCGATCGTGACCACGTAGGCTGGTTCCAACAAGCTGACCTAGGCACGTTATTTTTGGACGAAGTAGGAGAATTGACACTTGAAGGGCAAGCCAAACTATTGCGAACCCTTGAAGGCCACCCCTTTCTTCCTGTCGGTGGCACAGAAGAAATTAGCGTCGATGTTCGCGTAATCTGTGCAACCAACCGCGACCTCAAAGAATTTGTCGCCGAGAAGAAGTTCCGCGAAGATTTATATTATCGATTGAGCGTATACGAACTTTACATCCCGCCACTGCGTGACCGGGGTAGTGATATTCAAATGTTAATTGAGTTTTTCTTAGACCACTTCAAGGTCCAACACGGCAAACCCGAAACCAAACTCTCCGCTAGCGCCAACTCGCGACTTTTAGAATACCATTGGCCTGGTAACGTGCGCCAACTCCGCAACGTAATCGACAGTGCGGTCGTGATGTCCGAAGGCGACATGATCGAACTGACAGACCTTGGAATACGCGACGCTGGTGACGGCGAACTAGATACTTTACGCATTGATCACTGGGAACAGAAACTAATCCGCGATGCCCTCAAACGCACCAAAAACAGCGTCCCCAAAGCCGCCAAACTGCTCGGCATCAGTCGAGCAACACTGTACCGAAAAATCGACGAATACAATATCGAACGATAACCCCACAGTGGCATAAGCTTCTAGCTTGTGGTCATCACGTTCACGATCTCAACGAGACTACGCCGCCTCACTACCCCGCAGCGGCAACTGGTTGCAGATCTTTTAAGTTCTTGATGTAAAGATCCTGTTGCGGGAACGCGATTTCAATATTCTTTTGACGGAACGCTTCCTCGACCGCCATGTGCAACTCGTGCGTGACTTTGAAAAACATATCCCGCGTCGGAATCACAACACGCAACTCAAAATCCAACGTACTATTGCCAAACCCACAAAAAGCAGCCCTCGGCTCCGGCTCGCGAACCACCAACGGATGTCGCGCTGCCACCTTCATTAACGTGTTCTGCACCAACGAAGTATCCGAACCGTAAGCCACACCGACTTTGATCACCAAGCGAGACTTGTGATCTGACAGTGTCCAGTTCATTACATCTTCGGTGATAAACTTTTTGTTAGGCACAATCAACTCGCGATAATCATGATCCAAAATCGTGGTCGCTCGCAACGCCATTTTCGTCACTGTCCCTGTTGTTCCGCTGACGGTCACCACATCTCCTACACGGATTGGCCGTTCGATCAAAATGATAATCCCAGAAACTAGGTTCGCAAAAATCTCTTGCAACCCAAAACCCAAACCCACCGTCAAACCGGCTGCCAGCCATTGCACTCGATTCCATGAAAAACCGAGCGTCTGACACGCCAAAAAGAGACCAGCCACTAACACCAAGTACTTGACCACAAACGAAACCGCATACCGCCCGCCTCGGTCCAGATTCAATCGGTCTAATAACGTAACCTCCAACAAACCCGGTAAATTGGCACTCAAAATAAACGCCAGCACCACGAAACAAATCGCCATCAGCAACTCGCGCAATGAAATCATTGGCGTGATCCCATCTACCTCACTTGGAATTCCCTGCCACAATTCTACGGTGTCCAAATACCCGATCGCAGGCAAAACAGTTCCCCAAATCTGCCACCCAATCAGCACAGCACCCACCAACGCAGTCGCGCGGATCAAACGATTTAGCTGGCACGTGATCTCGCCAATGTCAATGGTTTCTTCGTGATCAATCTGGCCATCTTCGTTTCGCTTTAACTCTCGGAGCTTGATTCCGAACTGAGCAATCAATAACAGCCGGCTAAACAAACCACCTGCCAATGCGATCGAAACCATCACCAGCACCGTCAAAATGGCCCGACTGCTCAACTCTTCCGCAGTAAAGTAGTATCCCAATCCCGCCATCACACCGAACGTAATCGGCGCCGCAGGCAACATGTACAACATCAACGATCGGAACGTTTGATACCATGGCGCCTTGCCTTCGCATTCGATGCACCACTTTTTAAGTCGCCGCTGAGTCCAATAGAGTCCGACGGCAAAGCCAACCATCGCCAGCAAAAACACCACTCGCCCCAGCGAATCATGCCAAACCCCGTCTTTATAAGTTTCTAAAGCGACATATATCAAACGCAGTGGTAACACAGCGTAAATGATAGAAACCAAAGCCGATTTCAAAGCACGACACAACGTATCAGACCAGCCTAAGTGCTTTCGCGCCAACCCGTTAATCACCAACGCCCGTGACAATGCTCCAGCGAACAGCAGCGGCACCACGACGCTGCTTAGCCCACTATGCAACGCACCCTGCAATTCGCTCAATTCATACGCTGGGCTCAATTGATAAATCAAAAAATACAACATCGCGGGGACAAAAACCGCCCCAATCAACGTATAGCCAACGCTCGCGAACACCGGCGAATAACGCGAGTACATTTCGATGTGGCGTTTCAATGTTTCATTCGGACCATCGTCGTCTTCGTCCGATTCTTCTATCTTACGAATCTGCTCAGCCACTTCGTCGTGCGAGGGCTGGTCACTTTCGCTGGCTTCGCCTGCCAATGCAGTTTCGGATGGAGGTTGAACCGCTCCCGGTTGATCAGGCTTGGTCACCGGCACTTTCAATTTCTCGTCAGGACCGTTCGACCCAGGATTGTTTTTTGGATCGCTACTCATGGCTCCACCTCAATCGACGGCGAACAACCAATAAAGTTCCAATCACCAACGCCAACAAACCCACATCATAAGGACGTTTTTGGAAGGTCGCGTATGCGTGATCGCTGAGCCCCTGCCATTGGTCACTTGCTAAAATAGAACTCATACCGGTTTGACAAATCGTTAAATCATTGATCTCGAAGGGTCGAGCACTCCGAACCCACAACGCATTTTCATCACTGAACGCTTTGACTTCTTGGACTTTGTCGATCAATGCATTATGAGCGGCCTCCAACTCGGACAGTTTTTGAATGTTGTCTTCATACACGCTCAGCAAATCCATCGCATAGTTCCTCTGAGTATCCAATAATTCTTCAGCCACATCGACAGCCATCTGCCGCTGTACCCGATCAGAAACTTGCTCTTCGACTGATGCTAGCACGTCTAGCTTAAAATCATCCTCCAGCACCAACCGATCCACTCGCTCCTTCAACTCCAACTTTCGCGTTTGTTTTCGTTGCATTCGCTCGGCCAATTCCAATAGACGGTTCTGGCTTTTACCTGTTGAAATCAAACTGCGACGGTGTTCAACCAGACGAATGCCAGATGCGGTTGGCCCCAAGGTGTTGATCTGGTCTTTGATCCGCTCGTGACTATCGTCCAGTTCTTTTTGCAACTGCCGAACGTTGATCAATTCTTTTTCGAGTTCATCGCTTTTAACAGCCAAACTTGTTTGCTGCCCCGCCAAGTCTTTATTGAACTCCGCCAACTCCAACAACATGGGCGTAGACTGAGTCAGTTTCTTGTTTAACGCCATACGAGCTGCGCGAAGTCGATCTTTGATTTGTCGATCTCGCAACTCATCGCTATGCACGCTCAAAATCGATATCTCAGCATTCATTCGCTTAATGCGAAGAGTCAGTTCTTCTAGCTTAAGAGGCAAGATGCGGCCAATCTGTTCCTTGCGGCGGATTTCTAGCTCCAACGATTCCTCCGTTATCTCTAGAGACAGAAATTTAGCATCCAAAAGTAGTTTCTGTAGTACTCGACTGAGATCATCGGACTGCCCCTCTAGTTCTTGGATCACTTTTTTTGTTTCACTTTCTTCCTTCGCGTTTTTCCTCAACAACCCCGGAAGTTCAGTGAAGCGCTTGTCACGATCTGACATCTGTTCACGAATCTCAGACCGTTGATCGGTAAGAGCCTGCAGGTTTACTTGCTTGGTTTTCAGTTTTTTTTGCAAAACATCAAGCGCTTCGCCATGATCGCTTGGCAGCAACTCAGTTTTGGCAGCATTTTTTTCACTGGCTGCTTTTTTTTCCCTAGCCAATTGCTGTTCTTGCAATTGAAAATTATTTTTAAATTCGGCTTCTGCTTTCATTTCATTTTTGAGCGTCTCTAAATCCGATGTGGCCCTCTCAAGCCAATCGCTTGCTAGGCTAACAAGACTATTCAGCTCACTCTTAACGCTACTGTCGACTGACTCATCGGCAGCAACCTGTTTTTTCTTGGACTCGAAAAGCTCGCGGATCATCTTCAGTCGCTCTTCAAATTCTTCGACCTTTTTCACGGCACCAATGTGGCCTAACGGCCCCTCATTTACCGGTTGTAAATAACTAGCCGCACGAACTTGTGATCTAGAATCAGATCGCCACGCTTCAAGTTCCGGATTTCGTGTTCGTTCGTCGAACTCAGGAATGGCTTGCATCCAACGCTTCAATTGTGCTTCCGACATCAACGGGGCTTGGATGTCTGAGTTCAGCCAAACAACCACCGCCTGAAGAGGATAATCTTGATCAAAAAACGAAGACTGAAGTTGACCCCTGACCTGCTTCGTTGCCCTCGATGAAAGTGAATTCGTTTGCAACTTAATCGTAGTGCCAGTCGGCAACTCCTCGGACCATTGCCTTCTGGGCTCGGTTCGATCAGCACGTAAATCCGACCACCGCTCCGGCGCTAACCGGTCAATCAAAACCGCCTGGTCAGCCCGAACCACACGATCTGCCATCAATCGTTCAGTATCCCTAACCGCGTCTGGTCTACGTTCAATCTCGAAACCACTTTCCCGCTGCCGCGCCGCGCAAGAGCAACTACCGACCATCGCAATGACCGCAAACGCCAACACAGTAAGTAAATTAGGTTTCGAAAAATGCATGGTCTACACTGAAGCCCCGAAGCTAGTTTGCTGGATACTAGGAGCCTCAAAAATCTGATTCAAGGCCAACCCAAGCCAGAAAACACGTTCAAAATTGGAAAGACAGAGCGATTTGGACCAAAACAACCACGTCCAACGGGTTCTTCAATCTCACTATGAGATCTAGAACCTCGGTTCAATTTATTACATTTGACGATAAACTGAGATTACCTATCGTGCACGAGGCTGAATGGCCAGCGCCATTATTCGCTGAAAGAGCACAGCTTCTACAAGTTTATAGTACCAGCTTTCGCCGGAATTCCCGCTCGAAGGCAGGTACAACAAATCCAATCATTTTGAGTTATCCGAACAATCACTTTTCCAAACAATTACTTTTCAACCAACCTTTGACTTCAACCCAATTTTAATCATGCACCACAGCCCCTTTGTTTTTTTAGCCCTTGCGGCAACTTTCATTAGTGTTTTCGGATGCGAAAAGCCACGCACGTCTGGAGGTACTCAAGGACAACGCGAGTTCATCACATTGGGCACAGCCCCAATAGGCGGCGCGTTTGTCCCGGTTGGCAATGCAATCGCCAATACAGTTGAAGCAAACAAAGGCGATCTAAATTGGGTGGTCGCGGCGAAAGAGACTAAAGGCACCCAAGAAAACATTCGCAATCTCGATTCTGGCGATCTTCAAGTCGCGATGGCCAACGCGGCAATCAGTTACTTCGCCGTTCGTGGTGACGGAGCTTGGAAAACGAAACGCGAAGTCCGTGCTGTTGCAACTATCGCACCCAACGTAGGCGTGTTTGTCACAACCGAAACCACTGGTATCAAGACCATCGCAGACCTAAAAGGCAAGCGCGTTGTACTAGGCCCGGCCGGAGCTGGATTTAAGTACTTCCTTGAGCCACTTCTAGAAGCTCACGGGGTTCAATACAGCGACATGACAGTACTTAATGGAAAATATAGTGCCGCCAACGGCATGATTGCCGACGGAAGAGCAGATGCAGCGTTCATGGGCGGAGCAATTCCGATCCCTGCAGTAACTCAACTTTGCAGTTCGCAAAACGTTGTATTTCTCAAATTTGACGAATCAGCAGTTGAAAAACTCAAACAGTACCCGTTCTACTTCAATGTTCCCATTCCAGCAGACACGTACAGTGACTTGAACGAGGACTTGATGGGCATCAACGTCGGCAACATGCAGTTGCTGTCACACGCTAATGTCTCTGAAGACATCATCTACAACTTCATCAAACGAGTGTACGAAAACCGAGACGCTATTGCTCAGCAGCACTCCGCCGGTAAAGCACTCAACCCAAAAAACATTGCTCGCGACACCGGTACACCGTTCCACCCCGGCGCCATTAAGTTTTACAAAGAAAAAGGTCTCTGGCCGGACGACACTAAAAACGAAACAAGTGAAACCATGCAGACAGCCCCCAGTAAATAAGAGCTGCACAAAACACGAGTCTTACAAAAAGGTTTGATCAGCGATTAGACCCAACAGTTCGTCGCTTGATCCAAAATCAGCAGTAAACGAACATCAACCGTTAGACTAAATAGTAAGTGACAACCGTAACGATCGCTCACACAACTGATCCCGTCGTGGGCGTTTCGTTCGCTTTGTAAAAGCACCAGGTTTTGATAATGCGTTGGTTGTTCAACTTCCTCTACCTACTATTTTTCTTGGTCACTTCTCCGTGGATGTTGTGGCGTATCTTTCAGGGAAAAAGTCGTCGTGGGTGGCTGCAGAGGTTTTTTGGAATCGTACCTCGCTGCACACCGACCACACCTTGTCTGTGGATGCATGCGGTCAGCGTAGGCGAAGTCAATTTACTGCAACCAGTCATTGACGAACTTCTTACCAAACAACCAGATTTGCAGATCGCAATATCAACCTCTACCGAAACAGGTTTTGATCTCGCCAAAGAAAAATACACCCAGCATCAAGTTTTCTTTTGCCCGCATGACTTTACTTGGGCAATCAAAAATGTCATCAAACGAATCAAGCCCGACGCCATTGTTTTGGCTGAACTTGAACTGTGGCCGAATCTGATCGGTGTCGCCAATACCTTTCAAATTCCGACAATCGTGATCAACGGGCGGGTCAGCGAAAACAGTCACCGCGGCTACCAGCGATTTAAAGCGTTGACCGCTCCCATGTTTCGCGAGCTCTCATTGGTGCTCGCTCAAACACAAACCTACGCCGATCGCTTCATCGACCTCGGTTGCGAAAAAACTCGCGTCTTGATTTCTGGCAGCGTTAAATTCGACGGCGTGACAACAAACCCCAACAACCCAACAACACAAAAACTAGCCGACGAAGCCGGATTCCGGCCAGAGGACTTTGTGTTCGTCGCCGGCAGTACCCAACTCGAAGAAGACTTGATCGCCACTGAAGTTTTCACGCGATTGAGACCCGAGTTTCCCGTATTGAAACTTGTCTTGGTTCCTCGACACCCCAACCGCTGCCAACAATTAAAGCAACAGCTGCAACGATCATCCACCGAAGTCGATTTGCGAACCGACATGCCCACCAATCGTAACACCAATACTCCGCTGGTGGTAAACGTAATCGGTGAACTGAGCCATTGGTGGGGCCGAGCCAACGCAGCGTACGTGGGCGGCAGCATGGGAAGTCGCGAAGGACAAAACATGATCGAACCGAGTGCTTACGGAGTGCCGACTTCGTTTGGCCCTCGCACCAAGAACTTTCGTGATGTCGTCAACCAGCTGTTGTCCCAAGAGGCGGCCGTGGTCGTAAATAACGCCAACGAACTGGAGCGATTCCTGCGTGACTGCCTGACTTCGGCTCAAACCATGAAAGCCATGGGAGATCGAGCCAAAAAAATCGTCAACCAAAACGTAGGCGCCGCCAATAAAACCGCAGATCAAATCCTCGGCCTGATCGCTGATCGTCCATCTTCGAAAAATCGGTATTAACTACCAAATTTACTTGACAATCTTAACAAATCACCCCCATTTAACTCGTTGAGAGTTTAGGCAGACTCCGTTACAATCTCTCCTTCAAAATCAAATGAAGTGCACTCAACGTACTTCTACCAATACTGTATCTAATCGACGTTTTAGGAGAGTGCTGTGGCCTCAGGTAATTATTTGTTTACAAGTGAATCTGTCAGCATGGGACACCCCGACAAACTGGCGGACCAAATCTCTGACAGCATTCTAGATGCTATGTTGGCCCAAGACCCCGCTAGCCGTGTGGCATGCGAAACCATGGTGACTACTGGCCTAGCCGTGATCGCCGGCGAAATCACTTCTAAAGCAGACGTCGATATTGAAAAAATTGTCCGCGATACCATTCGCGAAGTTGGCTACACCGCCGACGAAATCGGCATCGGTGCTGACACATGTAAAGTCATGGTCCAACTTGACCAGCAGAGCCCCGACATTGCGATGGGTGTGGATGCCGACGGCGCTGGCGACCAAGGACTCATGTTCGGTTTCGCCTGTGACGACACCGAAGAATTGATGCCACTGCCGATCGCTTTGTCGCACAAAATCTTGGCTCGGCTGAACAAAGCTCGATTCAGCGGCGAAGTCAACTGGCTACGCCCCGACAGCAAGTCTCAAGTAACTGTCGAGTACGACGGTTTCACTCCAGTACGCATCGACACTGTCGTTGTTTCGACACAACACAACGAAGACGTCACCAACGAAGAAATTCAAAACTTCATCCAAAACACAATCGTCGAACCGCTACTACCGGCGAACCTAAACAAAGGCGATGTCACCTATCACATCAATCCCACAGGTAAATTTGTTATCGGTGGCCCTCACGGCGACTGTGGCTTGACCGGACGAAAAATCATCGTCGATACTTATGGTGGCTGGGGACGCCACGGTGGTGGTGCGTTCAGTGGCAAGGACTCAACCAAGGTTGATCGTAGTGCCGCTTACATGGCTCGCCACGTTGCCAAAAACGTTGTCGCTGCCAATCTTGCCAAACGTTGCGAAGTTCAATTGGCATACGCAATCGGTGTTGCTGATCCAGTTAGCGTTCATGTTGACACGCAAGGCACCGGATCAATTGACGACGCACAAATCTGCGAAATCGTCAAAGAGATTTTCCCGCTATCAACCCAAGGCATCATCGAATACTTGAAGCTTCAGCGCCCAGTATTCCGCAAAACTGCCGAAGGCGGTCACTTCGGTCGCAACGATCCTGACTTCACTTGGGAATGCACTGAGATCGCAGCCAAGATCGCAGAAAAAGCCGCTGTCATTGCTGGCTAAAGCAATCTACTACTAATAAAATCAAAGCCGGTCGATTCGTCGACCGGCTTTTTTTAGGCTCATCCGGGTATTTAGTGGGTGATTCAATAACCTGAAAGTGTTTAGCAGTCTGGCCCCAAGGAAACATCGAATTGTTTTTGACCAGCGTTGGGTGCCATGTTTACGCGATCGGAAATGGAATAATCCTAGAAAACCTTTTTAAAAACATGCTCACGGAACTCTCTCAAAAACACGTCCAACGCGTAAGCATGCAAACACTCAGTAAATACTCTTGCCCTCAAAGCCGTGAAGCATGGCACCCACTCGCCCAATAAAACATCTGAAGAACTTAGAAACTGCGGCCACGCCTGTGAGCCGCTCGCACTAGCGTCGGCATTAGCAGAATGCCGCTTGACCTAGCCCCCCGCCCAAAACCTGAGGCAACGCCCGACGATATCGCGTTCAGCTCACAGGGACCGAATGAGTGAATCGGTATCGATTCTTCATTAGCGCAGCTCGAAAACAACTCAACCAAAGAAACATACGCCCCGGGGCAGATGTACAACACTCCGAGGCTGGCATTTTTGCGTAGTGTGTTCGTAGTAATCCTTTAGGCTTTTCTTCCGAAGTGAATTCGCTAAACCCCTGCTAATACGAATACTAGAAACAAGTCAGCTGACACATTGAACCACCTATCGATTAAATGTCTCGCTCTCCGTGGACCTTGCCGTAAAGCCACTTTCGTGGCGAAATCGGTCCAACATAATCGCCACCTCGTTGCAAGGCTCTGCCTTGCAACCCACTGAATGAGTGGCTCTGCGATACACACAATACCCTCTGCGCCAAACGCGACGATGGGAGCGAGCCGACGTAGCTGGGCTCGCCAGAG
>CAZHCH010000007.1:0-29622 GCA_964530985.1 uncultured Pirellulaceae bacterium
GTCCGCACGGCGTTTGGGGTGCCTTGGGGACGATCGCAACAGGCGAGGCAGCGAATTGGGAATAGGCTTCTTTGAAGGGCATTGTCTCACGGTCATCGTTGTGGGGCTGTCATCCAAAAACCGTGGTTCAAACAAAGCACTAAGTTGTTTTTAAACGTAACGGAGCTTCACGAGCAAGCAGTTGTTTCTTTCGTTGCAATCCCCAGCGGTACCCGCCTAAACCACCATCGGATCGCAACACGCGGTGACACGGTACGACAATCGCAACCGGATTGGCTCCGCAAGCTGACGCTACCGCTCGAACGCTCGACTTACGGCCAATCGCAGTCGCCAACTGTTGATAGGTCACCGTTGTGCCCGCGGGGATTTCTGAGATCGCCGCCCACACCTGTTTTTGAAACTCCGTACCTTGCAAATCCAGTGGAAGTGTCCACTTGGCCATGGGTTGGTCGATCAATTCCTGCAGTTGTTTAAACGCCTCAGAAATGGATGGATTGTTTTGTGTTTGACACAACACAGGAAACCGAACTTTCGCGGCGGCCAAAAGTTCGTCTTCGTCATCTCCAGCGGAAATCCATACGACGGCCTGACCCTGTATCGCCAATAAGATTTTTCCAAGCGGAATGCTAATAAAATCGAACTCAGTCAAAACCGCTATCGTTTTCGCCTTTTTATTCTGTGGCATCACGCGCCCTTTGCTTCTGTTAAACCGCCTGGCACCTGAATTGCTTGCCTAATAAGGCGACTGTAGAACTTTTTCTAGCGTATGAGCCGCAAATCCACTACAGTAAAGCGGAGGTCAGTTTTTTAAAGCGGAGATCAACGATGGCAACAGTTCTGATTGTAGACGACACAGCAGTAGATCGGCAATTGGCTGGTGGCTTGCTCGTGCGAAACCCGAACATTGACGTTTGCTATGCTGAAAACGGAACAGAAGCATTAGAAGTAATCGAGTTTCGTATGCCTGACTTAGTCGTAACGGATATGCAAATGCCCGAACTCGACGGCCTTGGATTAGTAACCGCGATCGGAAAAAAACATCCTGACGTGCCGGTGGTTTTAATGACTGCGCACGGGAGCGAAAACGTCGCCGCTCAAGCACTTGCCAACGGAGCTGCCAGTTTCGTTCCAAAGTCTGATCTAGCAAATAATTTGCTTGAAACGGTAATGCAAATTTTAGTCATCGCCGATTCCGATTCGCGCTATCGAAGACTAATCGCTTGCACTACAAAAACTGATTTCGAGTTTGACCTCCCCAACGACCTAAGTTTGATTGAACCCTTAATCGACTTGGTGCGTCAGATCGCCGTCAGCCAATGTTTTGCGCCGAAAAACAACCGAGTCCAAATGGCAGTGGCGCTCGAACAAGCGATTATGAACGCGATGATCCGTGGTAATCTAGAATTAAGTCAAAACGAGATGCCGGTTTTGAACTCCGAATTGGTTGTCCAACGGGCCGCCGAAAAACCGTTTTGCGACCGCACCGTTTACTTTCGATCGCTGGTAACTCGCGACCAAGCTGAGTTTACTGTTCGCGACCAAGGTGCTGGTTTTGACTTGAGTCAGATCCCCAACGCTAAAGACCCGAACAGCTTTCGAGACGGCGCTGGTAAAGGACTAGTACTGATTCAGACGTTTATGGATGAAGTCAAATTCAACGAATCTGGAAATGAGATCCGAATGATTAAACGCTGCGAAAGTAGTAAGTAACCATTGGCGCAACGTGTTTTAGGTGTTCGAAAGCCCATTTTCGTTGAATCAATTGACTAAAAAACGATTTCAGCATGGCATTCGCTTTCCCGCAACGACTTGGTTTCCGTAATTTCGAAGTTAAAATCATGGCGTTGCTGAAGCTCAGCCGTTTATAAACTTCACGTTTGAAAACCACCTGCTTTGCTATTGGCACAACTGTTTACAAGCCACTTAATAACAAGCCATCACCATCAACTGACCCTCACCCCATGTCACAGCCCTACTCACAATCCTACGATCCGTATCGCTCGGACACGCAGCAACGCCGCCGTCAAAGTTGGTTTTCAGGAATCAAGCTTCGCTTAATCATCGGTGCTGGCATCGCGATCTTCACACTGGTCAACTATGCCTTGAAGCGTGAGGCAAACCCAATCACTGGCGAACCGCAACAGGTCGATTTGTCAGTCAATGAAGAAATTATGCTGGGCATCCAGTCCGCACCCGAGATGGGACTACCATCCAGAAACTATGCTGCCTCGCAGCGGGTTGACCGAATTGGTTACGAACTGGTCCATGCGTTAGAAAAACACTTGGCGCGTCAAGGCATTGAACAACCGTATCAATTTGAGTTTCACTTGCTTGATAACTCAGGACAGAATCGCGACTCAGTCAACGCTTTTGCACTTCCTGGCGGACAGGTATTTATTACCGAGGCGTTATATCGTCGTTTGCCTACCAATTCTGACGGCCCATTGGCGGGTGTGTTGGGGCACGAGATTGGACATGTGCTGGAACGGCACAGTGCCGAGCGAATGACTAGTGGCAGCCTAATGCAGGGGTTGGCACGGGCCGCTGGTGTTGCCGGCGGATCGCGCGGGTCGCAACAAGCCGCCAGTATGGTGGCAGGGTTGGTGCACAAGAGCTATGGTCGCCAGCAAGAACTAGAATCCGACGGCTGGGGAGTCAAGCTAATGGTCTTCGCTGGCTACCACCCGGAGGCGTTGCTAACGGTAATGGACGTTCTCGAAAGCGCATCGCCAGGTGCAAGCGGCCCTGAGTTCATGAGCACTCATCCACGCCCAGCCAATCGCAGCGATTACATCCGCGAGATCATCGGCAAGTACTTTACTGAGGGACAACTGGACGGTCTCCGCAGGTGAGTTAGGCTAAATTGAAAACATGCGAAAAATAATTACGGTCGCCGTCCGTGAATACAAGGCGATGGTGGCAACCAAGGCGTTCTTGCTCTCTATCATCTTGATGCCGGTCATTATGCTGGGCAGCATTGTGGTCATGAGCGTGTTGCAAAACCAAGCCCGTATAAAAACTCGCCGTATCGCTTTAGTTGACCGCACGGGTATTTTTTCTACCGCAATTAAACATGCCGCTGACGCTCACAATCAAGGCATTGACGCTCAACTGGCTAGCGGCCAAACGCCCAATCTACCGCCGGGCATGGGGCTTGTCCACGAACGCTACCAAATCGAAAACGTCGTGCCGGCAAACCCCGCACAACGCCTGGCACAGCTATTAGAATTGTCCGACCGCATTCGCAGCCAACAACTGTACGCGATCTTGGAAATCCCAGACGCGCCCAGCGGCTTAGTTGAATCGGAAGAGCTGAGCTCTGGCCAGCTGAGTTCTGATGGGTTGGATATAGATCAGCTGAGCTCCGACGAACTGAATTTTGATTCGATTGTGTCAGATGGCCTTGGGAAGGCACCTACTCCAGTTGCTGCTCGTTTTTATTCGCAACAATCAAGCCTCGCTGATGCCAAGCGTTGGTTGTCGACCGTAATCAACCAACATCTTCGCGATGAGCGGCTTCGCTATGCCGACATCGACCCTGAAGCGGTGGAGATCGCGTCGCAGCCGTTGTCGTTGATTGGGATGGGTTTGTTTTCGGCTACTGAGGAAGGCCATGCCACTCAAGCACCGCAACAGCAGGATCCGATGCGCGCCATCTTTGTGCCGCTGGGGGTGATGTTGTTAATGTTCGCAGTGATCTTTATGGCCGCCCAACCGATGCTTGAAAGCGTGCTGGAGGAAAAATCGCATCGCATTGCCGAAGTGTTGCTGGGTAGTGTCGGTTCGTTTCAATTGATGCTGGGCAAACTGCTAGGCACCGTTTCAGGCTCGCTGATGGTGTTTGTGATTTACATTTCAGGCATGTTAGTTTGGACGTTTTACACCGGTGCTAGTGACCAAATTCCGTTTGAGTTGGCGCCCTGGTTTGTTGTATTTCAAATTTTGGGTGTATTGTTTTATGCGGCGATTTTCTTGGCCATCGGAGCATCGGTATCACAACTGAAGGAAGCCCAGGCATTTTTGACGCCAGTCTGGCTGTTAATGCTCAGCCCCGTTTTCTTTTGGGTGTTATTAATTCGTGAACCGTTAAGCAGCACTTCCGTTTGTCTGTCGTTATTCCCGCCAGCGACGCCGACTGCAATGATGTTGCGACTGGCAACAGGTCAAGCAATTCCGTGGTGGCAGCCCGCGTTGGGTGCATTGTTATTGACGTTGGCAACACTGACGGTCGTGTTACTTGCTGCCCGAGTTTTTCGAGCGGGAATTTTATGGCAAGGAAAAGCACCACGCCTTACCGAGATCATTCGTTGGGCTCTGCAACCGTAAGAGTGAGGTAGTGACGGAGTTTATCGCGATATTTGTTGGTTTTGAAAGGTAAAGCGTAGATTTTGCACTGGACTTTCGTGAATTGACAGAACTAAAATACCCCCGGGTTTGCAGTCTGAAGGTTCATCGATCACAACTTCATTGTCTGTACAATCTGTATTTTGAGTCAAACACCACTGTTAACTCTAAATCGGCTTCGCGTAACAAAGACGCTGGAGCCACCTTACCAAGGCTGGGTCCGTTTTAAGAACAAGGCTCCGCAGCAATCCGCTTGAAGGAATTTATGGCTAAAGAAGAAGCATTTGAAGTAGATGGCACTGTCACGCAGGCCCTAGCAAACACCCGTTTCCGCGTTGAGCTGGAGACTGGTGATGAGGTTCTTGCACATGTGGCAGGCCGCATGAGAAAACACTTTATTCGTATCGTTCCTGGCGACAAAGTTCGCGTGGAACTCTCTCCCTACGATTTGACCAAGGGACGTATCGTTTATCGCGAGCGTTAATCCACGGCGTCTGACTTGGTGTTCTTACTAATTATTTAATCACCAACGGTTTTCACAAGAAAACTAAGTTCATTGGTGATAACGAGCAGTCGCGCATAAAAAACGATGGGACGTAGCCCATCGTTTTTCGTTTTAACCTTAGTGGCCACCGTTGAACAACTGCGGCCGCTTTCATGCATTCAACTTTCACTTGAAGCAGAGAGCTTCAAGCAGAAGTTAGATTGCCTAAAAACCGTTTCCATTAGCATCTTGAATGGATTCGTATCCGGATTTGATCAAGGACAAAATTCCGCCCTGCATTTCAAATCGAGTAAAGCTTCCATTCGGGATATGCTTACTGCTGGCTCGAATCAGATCGCCACCGTTTTCAGCCAGCTGTTCGGCCACCACTGCAACTGCGGGTGGAGTATCCTGTGCGCGAGAAGCAAATTTCAAGAACGGAACGAGATGCAAATTCAGCTCACTACTGAACTCAGTTTCCGTTTTTGCAGCCATGGCTTTTTTGAGTGTCGGCATAGGATCAGTTCCGAAACCGTAGTAGACCGAATCAGCACCAAATCCAATTTCGATATAAATTGATTCGCCGATGACCTTGCGAGCATCTTCATCATCAATGGACACGACAACTTCATGAAATCGAATGCCTTCGTAAGTTTCTTTGTCCAAATTGAATTTTATCGCCGGAACGTCTGGGTTGTTCGCTGCATCAATTCTATCCTTCAACATCGGCATGATATCTTTGATAACACTTTCGATTTTAGTGGGATCGGCAGAAGTAACGCCACCGATCAGGTTAGCATCTGAGCCGTCTAAGACGACGGCCATACCTGTATCGATAACGCCTTGCTTGAGCGTTTCGCCCAAAACTTCAGCCACACTGTCAAGCAGCATCTCGACCTTTTCAAATTCAGCATCGGAAAGTTCGCCCGTTTCATTCATCTTATTAACAACGGCTTTTTTCCCTTCAACAAGCAGGTCGCTATAAACAACACCGTCGGTAGCTGACATTCGCCCACTTGCAATGAAGTTCATAGCCGTATTGGACATCAAAAAGCCTGAAAACCGTGATGGCTTTGTCGCTTTCGACTCGTTGTGTTTTTTCGCTAGTTCACTACCAGCTTTGGCTGTGAACTTAAGATCGGTGTACAGTTTTTTGTTTTCAGCATCGGCTGCCATGCCGATCATAAGCAACTCCGAATCGTTCAGGATCATCTCGAACTGTTTCATTTGCAATTCGAGGCTCTTTTGTTGCGATTCTTTTAGTTCATCATCCAATTGTTCCAAGGTTTGCGCCGATCCTGACTTGATCGTGTCGAGAACTTGGTTGCGGAGCGCCTCGGGGACTGCCTGTGGACGAACACTAAATGCGAGATTGTACTTCGAGGGATTATCACCAAGCATCTGTTCGGGCTCGGTAGGCAGCGCATCAAGTAACTCTTGCTGGTCGGCAAAAAAAGCGAATCCACCTTTTTCTTTAATACGGATTTCAGTGCCGTTAGGTATCACAACCGTATAAGTCTTGTCGTTGTTGTCCTCGACATCGGCAACGGCCGAAATAACATCTAAGAGCAATTCAAGATCATCAACCGGAACAAAGCCTGAAAAATTCGGAACTGGGTTGTCGCCCTTAAAGTACAACGCGACACCGGAATTGCGGGAAGCATCAATTCCTTCGGTGTAGCCTTTGATCGCTGCCTTGGCAAGGAAATTAAACTCGGGAAACCCAGAAGCCGTCAGCAAGTATTTTACATCCTTGAGCTGCTCGTTCAGATTTGCAATCGAAACTACAACGGCCGGTTCAGGCTGACTTTGGGCTCGAACTTGATTTGGTATTAAGGTCGCCACACTGAACAACAAGCCCAGCATCAACGATTTACAAACTGATTTCACAGAATTCTCCAGATATGAAGAGGTAGTCTAATTGTTTAGTTGCAGGTTACCGCAGTTGATATCGACGGTAAACCACCATTGGTTATCATCTAAATGCATCCTAGGGCCTTACCCGAAATAGAACGGCAAGTTTTAAGGAATTCGTTTTTTATACCATTTACAGGTAATCAAAGTAGATATTTGTACGAATATTTTGAGTGTTTTAGTACTGAGATAGCGAAGTAGTCCATACTCTTTCATTTTTCTCGCCAAACAGATAAAAAACTGGTCGTTAGCTGAAACAGTTTTTAAAAACTCGGCCACATTTTTATGAGTAAGCCTAAAACCAACCAAAAAACTGTATCTGCCGCGTCAAAATGGATTGATATTTTGTTCGCCACCGCGGTTTTAGCACACCTTCCGATCGGATATGAGTACTGTCGTCGGATGTGGTCGGTGGGACACTATCAATTTTTTCCGTTGTTGATGGTGTCTGCTGGCTGGATGATTTTCGCCCGACTGACCGAAAGCCAACCACAAAACCCCAAGTCACGATTGGGCTACTGGATGCTCACGGCCGACTTAATTGCTTTGACGCTGGCAGCGTTGATGTTTTCACCATTCCTTTGGATTCTGTCGTTGCTCTTATTGGTAGTAACGTACGTCTATGATCGCTGGGGTTGGCGGGGCGTCCGATATGTCTCGCCGGCTTGGTTGTTACTGTTTTTCGTGGTGCCCCTGCCATCCAACTTAGACTTAAAGCTTGTCAATAAGCTTCAGTTTTTGTCGAGCCAACTAGCCAGCTATATCTTGGATGCGTTCGGACAGATACATTTTCGTGAGGGCGTAATTCTGATCACGGAAAAGAAACGATTCTTCACTGAGGAAGCTTGTAGTGGAATTAGATCACTATTTTCTTCTGTGTCAGCGATGGCGATCTTTGGCGTGATGATGCGTTACAGCTGGCAGCGGCATTTATTCAATCTAATCCAAACAACCTTATGGGTTGTGATTGGCAACGCCATTCGAATCGCCTTGGTGGTCTATCTAGCTGACAATGTGAATGAATCGTTCGCGACTGGAACGACACACGAATTGCTCGGGCTGGCAAACTTCGTGTTTGTATTTCTATTCGCGTTGAGTACTGATCGAGGCATCAATGCTTGGCATGTTTCCACACCAGATGCAACCGTAGCCGCACTGGAAAGTGACGTTGAAGAACCGGTAATCGATGGCATTGTGGTGCCGCAGGTCAATTCGTTTCAGCATACCACTAACCGACCTGCAGCTTGGCAATGGTCGTTAGTCATTGGGTTTGCTTTGGTCGGTTTGTTTGCTGCCCGGCTGACGTATGCCAAGTCAACGATTGACCGTTTTCGCTTTGATGAAACCGTGCTAGTTGAATCGTATGAAACCGATTTGCCCAAGCGAATTCAAGGCTGGAAGTTCCGCTCATTTAAGCATCAAGAACGAGACGACACCCGCTTGCTTGCCCCAGAATCCTACGTATGGACATTCGTCAAAGATGACAGACGAGTCATCGTTTCGCTAGACAGCCCTTACTTCGATTTTCACAACCTGACTGACTGCTATGCAGGGTATGGATGGGACGTCGACTACGAGAACAGATACTTAGACTTGGACAACGATTTAAGCCAAGCCACAAATCTAACAGAACTAAAAATGACCAAGTCAGGCGAACATGGACTGGTATTGTTTTCTGCGTTTGACCGTGACGGAGAGTTGGTGCGACCAACATTCGATGTCAATTACGACCCAACTCGCTGGATGGAGATCGTGCGTCACGTGCGAATGGCATTCGGCACTTTAAACAAGCAAAACGATCCAAGGTTTTCTAATAAAACGTTACCGATTTCACAGGTACAGTTGTTGCATGTTAACAATCATGAGCTTCTAGATATCACTGATATTGAACGACTGTTCATTGAGGTTCGTGCTCGCCTGCAGGCGTCAAAGCGGTTTGGGAAGTAGTCGTGCCTGAACTTCCCGAAGTCGAAACGATGAGACGTGGCATTTTGCATACCGTGGGAGCTGCCGTTGTCACAGCAAAAAGATTACCTTGTTCTCGGCGCCCTATCGAAATCAAGCCTCGAATTGACCATCTGAACAAGCGTATTGCGGGTAAAAAAATCACTGCCGTTGATCGGCTTGGCAAGCGAGTTGTAATTCGATTTGATTCAGACGACCGATTAATTTTTGAACCACGAATGACCGGTCTAGTGCTCGTGCACGAAGCACCGACGACCGCTCATTTGAGGTTTGCGATAGAACTAAAGCACTGCCGAGACAAACAGATTTTGTTTTGGGATCGTCGTGGGCTAGGAAAAATCTACTTGCTGTCTGACCAGCAGTATCAAACAAAGTTAACCGACGGCACACTGGGTCCGGACGCATTGGCGATTACTGCGGTTGAACTGGCGGAGCGTTACAAGGGCTCCAAACGCGAAATCAAAGTAGCACTTTTGGACCAGTCAAAAGTGTTGGGCATCGGCAACTTATACGCGTCAGAGATTTTGCATCTTGCAGGCGTGCACCCACAAACTCGGTGCAACCAAATCTCTCAATCCCGATGGGACTTGATTCACTCGCAAATGATTTTAGTTTTTGAAACCGCGATCAAGTACGAGGGATCGACACTGTCCGATGGCACCTATCGCAATGCGCTTAACGCCGAAGGTGGCTATCAAAACGAACATCGTGTTTACGATCGAGAGGGTCGGCAGTGCCCCAGCTGTAGCCTGGAAAAAATCAAACGGATCGTGCAGGCGCAGCGAAGCACTTTTTTCTGCAAACGCTGCCAGAAAAAACGATAGTCACAGACCATTCGTACTGGGCTACAGTTGCATTAGCTTCCGAGATGCCGTTTAAAACGACTCATAATGCTGCTGGTATCTTCGTCTTCCTTGGGACTGGTTTTGTCCTGGCTGGTACTTGCAGCTAATTTTGCTTCCAACTCTGCCGTGCGTCGATCAAGTTCTGCTTGAGCCCGCTCAAACTCAACACGTTCTTGCATTTGCCGAGCCCGATTAATTGACGATTCAACTTCGGCTTGACGAAGTTTCGCATCTAACTCGCGTTTTAGTTCGTCGACCGTCCGCTCATGGGCAGGAGCCTGCTGCTGCGTTAAGCCGTCTTGCGAATTTTCAAATCCATTGCTTGCATCGATTTTCGCTTCGTCAATACTGTCGACGGCGCTCTTGATGGCATTCTCAAGAGTGTTTTCGACGGTGACTTCTTTGTTGATAGCAGGCTGGTCATCAAAACTATTTTGTGAGTGTTCAGATTCACTGCGTGCAGCACCCGACTCTGTACTTGTACTCGAAAGGTCATTAAGAAACCCATTGACTTTATCGGATTGAATTTTAAAAATATTTTCAAGCGACTCAAATCGAGACTCAATCTTCGATACGACGCTGGAAATTTCCGAAGCCGACGAAGGCTGCGATTGAGCATCGCTGGGACTGCTTACTGCCACCGCATCAACTCGTTGATCGAGCGAATCAAGGCGAGCGTTCATGACGTTAAATCTGGCGTCAAGTTTATTTAGTTGCTCACTAAACTGGTCAATCCGGCCATTCAATTCAGCTAGGCGATCGCCAAGTTCTTTTTCTGCTGTTTCGGTCGCTGCAAATCGCGCGACATCCATCGTGCCTGCGACAGCGGGAGCGACGCTATCTTTTTCGACCGTTTCGTTGCCAGTTTGAGAGTTAAATAATTCACTGGTGAAAATAGAACTCTGACCTTGGGTATCATTCGAATCGCTGATGTTTTTGCACATCTGGGTCGGGGAATTTTGCTGAAGTAAACGGCTATCAGTTGGGTTCGTTGCTGACATGAGAAAGTTAGTTTGGGGGAACGGAGTCATACTTAAAGGGATTCAAACAAACGGCCTAAAAAGGGAGGCGTCTGTCCTGCCGGTAACCATAGCTTGCAAATTCGGTTAAGATGCGTTTCAAACAAAATTTTTACTGCGACCCAATACCGCATTTACCACCAGACACAACGCAGAATCGTTACAACCTGAACATTGAATAACTATGGATCATAACGCTACGTTTCGCGAACGCGTTCACGAGTTCTGGAATTGGTTCCCGACTCAAGCAAATCAGCTGACAATGGCGGTAAAAAGCGACAACCCGCAAGAGAGTTTGGCGTCTTTCGTCGAGCAAGTTCGAGATAAAATCGGGGGCTTGGCTTGGGCTTTCGGGCCCGGCTCAACCGAAGATAGCTTGTCATTTACCGTCACCGGCGAAGGTGAAAAGCCTCGTCAGTTGCTGGCCCAGCACTGGTTAGACCAAGCTGTTCCAGTTGATGGCTGGGACTTTCATTGCTCGCGCCAGGCCACACCTAAAGACCATCTGAAAGCGATCAAAATTGAAGTCGGTGACACCCAAATCGATGTCGATACGATGTTGATCGCAACTCAGATTGACGAAGAAAACCAAGCCGTCGATCTTCAGGCTTGGCATCCAGCTTTGGAGGATTTGGATGAAAGCGACCGCTACCGAATCGCGTTTCTGTTGCTTGACGAATCGCTTGGTGAATATGGCACACAAACCAAACTTGGCCAAATCGAACTCCAGCCCGGATCTGAGGATCGTTCCCTTACCCAACCACTGATCGAACTACCGAATTATCTAGAGTCCCTGTGGGCCGACAAAGGCTGGGAAGAAACCACACCACTTGAGACTTACACAGGGTATCAGGCTGAACCGACCGACGATTTTGTTCGTTCAGACATCATGGCTGGATACACCAATGTGCCGGAGGTCGTGATTGCATTTCTTGAAAACGACGGCCAGTTATTAGAGAACCCGGTAGCGAACACCGGCGCGGAATTTTTATTCGTGAAAGTCAGTCGCGACCAGCTGCCACAGGATCACGATCCCATGGCATATCGAACTGAGATAGAAATGGAGGTTGCTCGTCGACTGGCCGGTGGCGGCGGCTACGTTGTTGGTGGCGCAACGGGTACCGACCATTCTTATATTGACACTTTGATATTTGACGGAGACCGCTCGATCGCCGCAATTCGCGAGGCCGTAGAAATGACACACAACGGGGATTTCGAAATCTTGCCGTTTTTTTCAGGTGAGTAATCACGAGAATCTAAAGCCTCAAATTCAAGAAGCGAGCTGAAATTTGGCCATCGTGAATAGGCAGCTTGGAACCAATCGCTACAATGCCTAACCCGCGAAGTGAGCGCCGGAACGATGCAATAATTTTGCCACGCAGATTTGGTTCGGTCGCTCTCGTTTTAGCCTTGGAGTCACGTTAGATGTCAAATCGCCCATTCGTTCACCTTCATTGCCACAGCCACTACAGTTTGCTCGACGGAGCAAGCTCGATCCCCAAGCTGGTGCAACGGACCGTTGACCATGGTATGAACGCGCTGGCACTGACCGACCATGGCAACCTGCACGGGGCGCTTCAATTTTATAACGCGTGCCGAGCCAAAGACATCAATCCAATTGTCGGCTACGAAGCATACATCGCACCCGGCAGTCGCACAAACAAATCTGGCCGCGGTAAAGATTCGTCTTACCACCTGACGCTTCTGTGCCAAAACGCAACCGGTTTTAAGAACTTGGTCAAAATGGCTTCGCACGCCAGCCTAGAGGGCTTTTACTTCAAGCCACGGATCGACAAAGAACTGCTTGAAGCTCACCACGAAGGCATCATTTGCTTGAGCGGTTGCGTGTCCAGTGAATTCAGCCGAGCGATCTTGCGTGGCGGTGGCGGCGCCGAAGAATCGCTCGACGAAGCCAAAGACGTTGCAGCTTGGTTTCACAATTTGTTCGGTGAGCGATACTTCATCGAAATCATGAACAACAACGTCGACATCCAAAAACCACAACTCGAAGGCGCCGTCCAAGTCGCCAACCACATGGGCTTACCGTTGGTCGCCACCAGCGATTGCCACTACGTCGACCGGGAAGACGCTGAGGCCCAAGATGTGATGCTATGTATCAATATGGGAAAATTCCGCACCGACCAATCGCGAATGAAAATGGAAGGCAACGAATTTTACCTGCGCCCGCCGGAAGAAATGTATCGCAACTTCCAAGGTCTCGAATCCGCCGTCGCTCGCAGCCAAGAAATCGCGGATACGGTCGACCTGCAATTGACTTTGGGCGAACGTTACTTCCCTGTGTTCGATTTGCCAGTGAATCGCTCGCCTGAAGACGAACTGCGCGACTTGTGTTTACAGGGTTTGCATGATCGATACGCTGACAATCTTGAAATGCGTTCAGCCGACGGCGAACTTTCACAGCCGGTCATGGATCGCTTGAATCGCGAATTGGGCGTGATCAACAAACTTGGTTTCGCAAACTACTTTTTGATCTGTTGGGATTTTGTTGAACAAGCCCGGAAGCTCGACATCCCTTCGACGGCTCGGGGTTCAGGTGTGGGGGCGTTGGTTTGCTACGCGCTGTATTTGAGCCATGTTTGCCCGCTCAAATACAATTTGTTGTTTGAACGATTTTTGGATGAAAATCGCGCCGAAGCACCTGATATCGATATCGACTTTTGTAAAGAACGACGCGGCGACATCATTCGTTACGTCAAAGAAAAATACGGTGAAGACAGCGTTGCACAAATCGGGACCTTTGGAACGCTCAAAGCACGAGCCGCGATCAAAGACGTCGGCCGTGTGCTGGGAATCCCGCTGGCGCGAGTAAATCAAATCACCGGAATGATCCCTGATCAACTGGGCATCAGCCTCCAACAGGCTCTCGACGCCAGCGACGACTTACGGAAAGCCTACGAAGGCGATCCGGAAGTCGCGGAGATGATTGACTTCGCGCTCAAGCTCGAAGGACTCGCGAGGAATATCGGAACCCATGCCGCGGCGGTGGTGATCTCTGACGGACCACTAACGGATTACGTACCGCTGGGCCGTGTTGCGGGCAAAGAGGACGTGATCACGCAGTGGTCGATGAACGACGTCGAAGACGCTGGCTTGCTAAAGATGGACTTCTTGGGCTTGCGAACGCTAACGATTTTGAGCAACGCCATCAAGCTGATCAAACAAACCACCGGCGAACTGGTCGATCCGTTGAAGTTTCCCTTGGACGACAAGAAGACGTTCGACTTGCTGCAAGCCGGTGACACTCGCGGCGTGTTCCAGTTGGAGAGCGGCGGGATTCGCGATTTGCTGCAAAAAATGAAGCCTGACCATTTCAGCGACATCATTGCGACCAACGCCTTGTACCGTCCGGGGCCGCTCGAAGGCGGTATGGTACAGCAGTACATCGACGTTAAGCACGGTCGCAAGCCAGCTGAATACAAACTGGACGTGCTGGAAGAGATTTTGACCGAGACCAACGGGGTGATGGTCTACCAAGAACAAGTCATGCAGATCCTCAATCGGCTGGGGCAAATCCCATTGGCGGCTGCGTACACCTGTATTAAAGCGATCAGCAAGAAAAAAGAAAAAGTCATCGCTTCGAACTACGAAGCGTACATGAAAGGAGCCGTTGAACAGGGGCTGAGCAAAAAGGATGCTCAGGACATGTGGGACATGATTTTGAAGTTCGCTGGTTACGGCTTCAATAAATCTCACTCGACCGCTTACGCTGCAATTGCTTGGCAAACGGCTTATCTAAAAGCGCACTACCCCGTCGAATTCATGGCGGCGTTGCTGACCGGTGACATCCCTGGGCGTAACTTCATGTCGAAGGATTCGTTGGTCGAGCACATGGAGGACTGCGACAAGATGGGCGTGGAAGTCATCGCGCCTTGCGTCAACTCTTCCGGCGTCGGGTTCATTGTGGCCGAGGGCAGAATTCACTTTGCGATGTCGGCGATCAAAGGTTGCGGAACTGGTGCCGCTCAAGCGATCGTTGATGCTCGGGAAGAGAAGGGGCCTTTCAAAGATATCTTTGATTTCTGCGAGCGAGTTGAAGCGTCCAAGTGCAGCCGAGCATCGATGGAGTCGTTGATCAAAGCCGGAGCGATGGATTGTTTTGGTGCAAAGCGGTCGCAGTTACAAGCAGTTACCGATCGAGCCATTCAATCGGGAGTGGCTGCTTTAGCAGATAAGCGTAGCGGACAAAAGAGCTTGTTCGGTGGAGCGTCTGATGATCCGGTTGATGAAAAAGAGGCGGAAGAAGTTGTGTTGCCATCGATGGACGAATGGGAAGAGCGATTATTGCTTAACAGTGAAAAAGAAGTGCTTGGCTATTACTTGACCAGCCACCCGCTAGCGCCTTATGAAGTGAAACTGGCCAGTTACTGTTCGCATAAAACGTCGGGGCTTGAAAACTGCAAAGACCGCGACCGCGTGAGCATGGGCGGCATGATATCGTCGGTAAAGCAAACTCATGTCAAAAACCCTCGCGACCCCAACAGCCCAACCAAGTACGCCATGTTTGACTTGGAAGACGTTGACGGTGCGATTCGCTGTATCTTGTGGCCGCAAGATTTCGTCAAGCATGGTCACAACATCAAACCAGACGCAGTGGTGGTACTGCAAGGCCGTTTGGATTTCCGTGGCGGCGACGAAGCAAATATGATCGTTGACAAGGTAATTCCGATTGAAGAGCTTGACCAAAGCTTGACGCACGGAATCAAAATCATGATCGACGAACAGCATCACCCCCAAGAAACGATCAAAAACGCTTACGAAATCATACGCGGCTACCCAGGCAATCGCGAATTAAAAATTGAACTAATTACGATCGACGGAATGCGAGTTGAATTGAACTCAAACAAGCGAGTTGACATCAATGACCAGTTGACGCGTCGTTTGTCTGATTTATTGGGTGCGACGGCAATTGAAATGTTAGTTGACCGCAAACAACTTTCGGCCAAGGCAGATCCAAAAAAATCTTGGAGTCGTAGTTAGCAGTAGCAAACGGCCACCTAGAATAAAACTGATTAGTCCGCCAGAAACAAAGGCGGTCATTGTGCCCCTGCCGTTACTTCCGAAATTGGTTTTCTAGCCGATGGAACTGAGATCGATTATGTTTTCAAAAAACTACGCGACTGTACAAGCAGTGCATTAAAAATGCCCGGACGAGCTGTTTGCTTCACAGCTCATTCGGGCTATTTAAACTTGGTTTTTACTACGTCAGTTTCGTTTTTGGATCCTAGCACCTTTGTTTTATCTGGTTTTTAATAAGACCAGAACATCAGTGATAGACTTAAACGACTACTCCGCAGGAGAGCTGGTCCTTGCCGGTGACTGAAGTGCTCCCTTAGAAGGCGCAAGTTCCCGCGACTAAGCTCAGTCTTCCTTACTAGGCCTGGCAGTGAAAGTTGCAGTATTAACTTTTTCCGTCAGATCGTCGACGTACCGTTTAGCCACTTCGGCATAAGGCCTCGCCACAGCAACGATTTCAGGCATCTGAGAGCTGACTGCTTTGGCCAACATATCATTTATCAACTGAGTGCGCCGCAAATGATTAAGTGTTGAATTACCAGCCGCCTCTTTGGGATCTAAGGCCTTGAGGTAATTACTATCGGTTTGCGCTGCCTTGAGATGAGCGGCCGCATCATCAACAAGAATGCCCAAGAACTCTTTGGCACCAAATTTTACCCCACCAAGGGCTACTGCCTTACCGAACGGATCTTCATCATTACCATACATTGACATTGTAGCTCCCAGTTCCACTCGAGCTAATGCCATCATCCAAGCTAGTGAGTGCTTGAGGTAACCAGACTTAACATCTGAAGTTGCTTCTTTTTTCAAAGAGCTAAAGTCTGTGTCGAGTCCCAATTTGGAAACGACGCCGCTGTAAAACGAATACTCCCGGTTCATCCCGATCAGTTTGTCATAGACTTCGATCTGCTCAGGTGTCGAAGAATCGACAAGCTCCCCTAAGTTGCTCAGCGAAGTTCCGTATTCGTAAGAACCCACGATTCGATAGGGAAACGTTTCATCTTCGCAAGCGAACCTCAAAACAGAAAGGCCGGTACAGGTTGGAGCTGGAGGAAGGCCACACATAAACCTACCTGAGCCCCCCCCTGTGCTTAGCAACCTTATTTCTGAAGTCGGCCTGTACTCGGCCGCCCACGTGTAGTAGTGACGGCGTTCGTACCCCGGAGTCGTTTCTTCTTCGGAGTGAAACATACTGATCGGTTTTTTCATATCCTTTGGCATGTAGAGCAATTCCATAGCACTGGCCGACTTGGTCGCTCCTTCCGCTTTGACCAATCCACCAACCTCAGCCCCAGCCCCGTAGCGGCCTCGCAGCCAATACTGCAACCCGCTGCGAAACAGATTTGCCTTTACTGCAACATCACCCGCTGACTTTCGACCACTGGCGAGCATCGTTTCGACCAAGTTCAACAACCCCTCCGCTTTTAGCGAATCTCGCGACAACGATTTACTATTATCGCCGCCTCTGTCTTTCAGAAAAGCGGTCAAAATCGAGCCGTCCTCCTCTAATGACATTGCAGATATCAACATCAGTTCAAAGTTGTCCTTTGACGCCGGATTGATCAAAGCCGCATGAGCCGAATTAAATCGCTGCAACCTGAGGTCTGCAGCTCGTTCAGCAACCTCGTTGTACTTGGCAGTCAATCGACCTTCCAAGTTAGCCAGTTTTTCTACGAGCAATTGACCTTCGTTTTTTCGACGAAGCTTCTTTTGGTGTTTGCTGAGAATCGCATGGCCAAGTTGAACTTTTTTTTCCAAGTTATCAAACTCGTTGTGCACCACGACGAATTCCCAGAAAATTTCCCTACTGTCTTGAAAGTCGGTTGGAACCACTAACGGCTCCTCCATAACAACGTGATCGTCGAGCGATTTTTCAAACTCTTCCATCTGCCTTAGCAACCCATTGAGAATGACTTTCGACATATTCAAATTCGAAAGCGCACTTTTGCGGTCGATCCCCTCAGATGTTCTTTTAAGCACCAAATCCGCAAAGTACTTTTGCAACGGTCCAACACCCTGTTCACGACACAGTTCGTCGATCGCTGCGAGATCTTCTGAGCTCGACGATTTGATCAGCTTCATACTCGCGTTCAAGAATGCAATTTCGTCGCCAGACTTAATCGCGGGCACAATCTCCTCGACCACCTGCTTGGTGATCTTCGAGGAAAGCGGTTTGCTTTCCTGCCCATAGGCCTGCGGAACCGCAGAAACCCCAAAACTAAAAACCAGTGCCCACAACAGTGGACTCGACAACAGGCTTCTCCTAATGTGCATAACATCTCCTTTGTCTTAAAGTTTGCCCCAAACGAAACATACCATACGTCACAAACGAATGCAAGAAATTAATTTGGTTCCAATAAAACACGAGAAAACATCTTGCCCCACTATGGCAATTAAGCTATTAAAACACTTCTAGCGATGCCGCACAAAACGCTTTCGTATACTGGATCTATCGTTCGCAAAAGATGACGTTTACCAGTCTTACATTCTTATTGTTTTTCCCTCTCGCCTTTCTTCTGTACTGGCTTAAGCCTCAGCAAAAATGGCAAAACAGTGTCCTGGTGTTAGCTAGCTATTTCTTTTACGGCTGGTGGGACTATCGATTTTGCCTTTTGATGCTGTTGTCAAGTTTAGTCGACTACTTCATTGGAATCGCCGTTCACGGGACCGACGATCGACGTGTGCGCCGACGTTACTTGCTTTTGAGCTTGACTTCCAATCTAGGGCTACTTGGTTATTTCAAATACTACAATTTTTTTGGCGATAGCCTTACAACGCTGTTAGGCCAGTTTGGCTGGTCAGTACATCCTATTATCGCTGATGTTATTCTACCTGTTGGAATTAGCTTTTACACCTTTCAGACGTTAAGCTACACGATCGACATCTACCGGGGGAAGCTGGAGCCGACTCGCAGTCTTATTGACTACCTAGCATTTGTATCTTTTTTCCCGCAGCTTGTTGCCGGACCGATCGAACGAGCGACTCATTTGCTTCCACAATTTTCAGCAAGACGAGAATTTTCAAAAAGCGAAGCTTCCGAAGGGGGCCGGCAAGTCTTGTGGGGGTTTTTCAAAAAATTGGTGGTTGCTGACCGGTTGGCGGCTGGCGTTGATACGGTGTATGACAGTCCTGCGGACGCCTCTGGTTTGTCTCTGCTGTTAGCAACAATATTTTTTGCGTTTCAAATTTACTGTGACTTTTCCGCGTACTCGGACATTGCCATTGGAACGGCCAAAATGTTCCGTATCAAATTAATGAGAAATTTTGCATATCCTTACTTCTCACAAAGCGTGACTGAGTTTTGGCGAAGGTGGCATATTTCTCTTTCAACCTGGTTCCGCGATTACGTTTTTATTCCGTTAGGTGGCAGCCGTTGTTCAACTCCGAGAATTTACTTCAATTTGATGGTTACGTTTGTTCTGTCTGGATTGTGGCACGGCGCAGACTCGAAATTCATTGTCTGGGGTGGTATCAACGGTGCGGCACTGGTTATGGAAAAGCTCTTGATGGTTCAGCGACCACCGTCGGAGGTTCCCGGGGGAGAAAATGATATTCCGACAGTCAGCGTTTTCGTTAGAATGACCTACACATTTTCCGTTATTTGTTTGGGTTGGGTTTTCTTTCGCGCTGCTTCGAGCTACGACGCTTTTTCGATTTTGTACAAGATATTTAGCCTTCCATTAGCAATTACCGACTCGACATCGCTAGTCCTTGAGTCAGCGCTAACAAAGTGCATCTGGTGCTTGGCTGTTTTTGTCCCTATCGAATGGGGATGCCGCCGCCATTTGCATCCGATTGCTGTTAACAAATTACCAGTGGCTTTTCGTTGGGCCATTTACACATTTGTTATTTGGATGACGATCTGCTTGATGCCAACGGACCCAACAAACCCTTTCATTTATTTTACATTTTAATCCATGAAAACTTTTCTAATTCGAATTTCAGTTTTCATGGTGATTCAGCTACTCATCGCTGCAGCGATATTTAGCAATTCACTGAACCAGCCTCGTTATGGATATCTAGCGGCGTTCGAGGATAAAGTTCAGCTGTTGCAGGAACATCGTGAACCCACCTTGATTTTGGTGGGTGGCTCGAATCTTACGTTTGGAATCGACAGCGAGATTTTAGAAGACGAAATACGATTGCCGACGCTCAACGGTGGGTTGCACGTAGGTTTAGGGCTGCAATTTTACTTGGATGTTGCTACGAAATATGCTCGACGTGGAGACACTGTAATTTTGGCTCCCGAATACTCACTGTTTTCCTCATCCTTTTTCCCTGATAAGAGATGCGCACAAAAGCTGATACAGCAAAGCCCAAAAGGCCTTACACAACTGTTGGCCCTCAAGGAATTTAATTTGAAGGAGCTCATTGACAACTTCGCGTTGCCCGAAATTGCGTCTCAAATGCAAGCTGGCTTGAAATGGTACGACGCCGCTCAAGAAGTCAAGCAAAGAAAAAATGCGTTAAAACCTGGTACCTACTCGCGATTGAATTTCAATCGCCATGGTGACTTTGTTGGTCATCATGGTTTGCCGCAAGCCGAAGTCATACCTCACCTTGATAAACAACACCATTTTAACTCTAAAAAGTACGCTCGAAGTGCTGCAGCGATTAACAAGTGTGCTGCGACTCTAAAAGCCAAAGGAGCAAGAATGTTTCTTGCTTATCAACCAATAACAAGCCCCATCTATGAGCGTTCGAGACCAGAGATTGACAAAATTCAAAAATTCCTAAAAGCAAATTTGGATATTCCAATTTTGTATGAACCGCAGGAAGTGTCCTACAACGTGTCATGTTTTTTCGACACTACTGATCATTTGAATGAGTCCGCAAAGCGAGAGAGGACGAAAGTACTAGCCTCCGCGCTACAACGCCAGTTCACTGCTCTGGAAAACCGCGAAAAGCCAGAGAAACCGCGCTAATGGCATAAAGGCTCTCGCCTTTACTTCCGTTGCGTTGTCCACTTGGTGGCAACTCAAGGCCGCGCCTTTGAGCACTGATAATGCGAGCCTCTTTTCAATTTTGACGTCTTCTGGTTCAAGTACGTCGAGTTTCAATATGCCCCTCATCGCGACAAATACAATTGTATAGCGAACACTGACGATAACTCAGTGAAAAACACCGCGACAAAAGCTCAAACAGGCTAAGCAAGGTTAGCCAGCGTCTATTCAGAAAAAATATACCCCGATCCAGTTGACTGATCTTTGTATACCTGTACATTAAGACACATCAAAGCCCGTTACTGTTATAATGGAGATTAGCGATGTCTCAGTTGGTAGCCGATTCAAAGACCGATCCCAAGGCCGTTTCCGGTCAATCTCGCGAGCCACAATTACTGGAAACACTCCAGCAATACTGGGGCTACGACTCTTTTCGACCAAAACAGCTCGACGCGATCAACGCGGCCATGGACAACCGCGACTCAATCGTGATTTTTCCGACCGGTGGCGGCAAGTCGCTCTGCTTTCAAGTGCCAGCCATCCTGCGAGAAGGCCTCGCGATCGTGGTTTCGCCGCTGTTGTCGCTCATGAAGGACCAAGTTGACGCTCTGCAAGTCAACGGCGTGGCAGCAGCCTGTTTGAACAGTACTCTATCGGCCGCGCAAGAACGATTGGTGCTTGAGGAAATCTCACGCGGCCAATTAAAACTGGTCTACATGTCTCCCGAACGACTGTTGGATTCGCGGACGCTCAGCACTTTGGAAGCGGCCAATGTTTCTTTTTTTGCGATCGATGAAGCTCATTGTGTTAGCCAATGGGGCCACGACTTCCGCCCAGAGTACCGCAAGCTGGCGATCCTGAAACAACGCTTCCCCCAAGCGTCAGTGCATGCGTTCACCGCCACGGCAACACCGCGAGTCCGCAAAGACATCGCGGTCCAGCTGGGACTAGCGGACCCACAGGTCACGATCGGTTCGATGTTTCGATCGAACTTGAACTATCAAGTCCACCGACGATCCGGCGGCGGGCAAATCATCGAAGCACTCGAACAACACAAAAACGAATCCGGGATTGTGTATTGCATCAGCCGTAAAAAAGTTGAATCTACCTGCAAAGTACTTCAAGGACTCGGGTACAGTGCGCTGCCCTATCACGCAGGCCTAGACAATCAGACTCGGCAGCAAAACCAAGACGCCTTCTTGCAAGATTCGGCCAAGATCATGGTCGCCACGGTGGCGTTTGGAATGGGAATCGACAAGTCCAATGTCCGGTTCGTGATTCATGCCGAAATGCCTAAGTCATTGGAGGCTTATCAGCAAGAAAGTGGTCGCGCTGGTCGAGACGGATTGCCAGCAAAATGCTGGTTGTTCTACAACGGCAGTGACTTCATGACTTGGAAGCGAATCGTTTCGGACACACCTTCGGACGACGAACGAAAGCAAGCCATCGATTCGCTTAACCAGATGAGCCGCTTTTGTGACGCCGTTACTTGCCGTCACGTTTCGCTCGCTCAACACTTCGGTGAAGATCTCACGCTAGAAAACTGCGAAGCCTGCGATGTCTGTCTGAATGATGTCCCCTTGGTTGATGACCCGCTGGTATTGGCACAGAAGGTCATTTCGTGTGTGTTTCGAGTCGACCAACGGTTCGGTGCGGAATATGTCGCACAGGTTTTGACAGGGTCTACGGACGCTCGGATTCTTCAAAAAGGACATGACAAGGTCAGCACCTACGGGTTGCTTTCGGAGCATTCGAAAAAAACCGTTCGCGAATGGATCGATCAGTTGCTGGGACAGAAGATGCTCATCAAGTCCGGCGAATACAACGTCATCAAGATCACCGATTCGGGGCGGCAGGTTTTGCGTGGCGAACTTGTTCCTAAACTGCGTCAGCCTAGCGATAATTCAGCCACGAAAACATCCACGAGAGTTTCGACGGATCCTTGGAAGGGCGTTGACCGAGTGCTGTTCGATCAGCTGTGTGAGTTGCGAGCGGATTTTGCTCGGCAGGGGGATGTGCCCGTTCATGTGGTGTTCAGCGATAATTCGATTAAGGACATGGCGAAGAAGCGTCCGTCGACCGAGTCGGCGTTTCGATTGATTTTGGGCGTCAGCCAGCAGAAGCAAACCAGCTATGGCGATCAGTTTTTGGCGGCGATCAAGTCGCACTGCCAAGCAACCGGCGTTGCCATGGACGTCAAGCCCGTTGCCACCACGTCCGCCAAGCGTAAGACCGTGACGGCCAGCGCGCTGGAAGCGTTTCCGTTATTTGCACAGGGGCTGTCGATTGAAGACGTAGCTGAAAAAATTGGCAAAGCCGTTTCGACCACGGGTGGTTATTTGGACCAGTACATCGTCCACAACAGAGTTACCGATCCATCGCCTTGGGTGAATGCAGCGACGGAAAAATCCATCATTGCCGCAATCGACAAAGTTGGTCCGCGACCGCTCAAGCCGATCTTTGTCGAATTGAACGAGCAGGTGCCGTACGATCAGATCCGAATTGTTTTGTCTTGCATCAAAGCCCGCGCTAAAGCATAGCTCGTACTGGAACCAACCTTGACAGGGTAAATCAGTTTTGAAGCTGGGTGTTTTGGTAACCCGGCGCGTAAGCGAGGGCCCCGTAAAAATCCTCGCTAACGCGTCGGGTTACCATTTAAAGGCCGACCTAATTTGTAACCCTGATTCGCCTTGCCGACTTTGATCGCGTCGTTGAACATCCGAGTGGCTACCGATAGAATGCGGAGCTAACTCAAGGAAAGAAACTGCGTGGCTCTGCAAACCAATAAAATCCATCAAGGCGATTGCGTCGAAAATCTCAAGCGAGTCGAAGCGGGGTCAGTTGACCTAATCTTTGCCGACCCGCCATTCAACATTGGCTACAAGTACGATGTGTACGACGATCGACAACAAGCCGAAGACTACCTCGATTGGTGTCGGCAATGGATCGAAGGATGCTACCAGGCCCTTAAACCAACGGGCACATTCTGGCTGGCAATCGGTGATGAGTTTGCGGCGGAACTGAAAATCGAAGCGCAGAAAGCTGGTTTTCATTGTCGCAGTTGGGTGATTTGGTATTACACCTTTGGCGTCAATTGCGTCAACGGATTCACTCGGTCGCATACACACATTTTTCATTTCGTAAAAGACAAAAAGAAATTCACTTTCAACCGGATGAACCCTCAGATCCGCGTACCTTCGGCTCGGCAGTTGGTTTACGGGGACAATCGAGCCAATCCGGCAGGGCGGCTACCGGATAACACTTGGATTCTTCGGCCACAAGATGCGCCGACTAGTTTTGGTACGGGCCACGATACGTGGTACTTCGCTCGTGTTGCGGGCACCTTTAAAGAGCGAGAAGGATTCCACGGTTGCCAGATGCCCGAGCAATTGCTCGCCAGAATCATTCGCTCGACCAGCAACCCCCAAGAACTGGTGCTGGATCCGTTCGGCGGTAGCGGCACGACGATGTGCGTTGCCAAAAAGTTGGGCCGGCAGTACATCGGCTTGGAACTGTCTGAAGAGTACGTCAAATACATCAACGAAAGAATTGAGCGGATCAATGTTGGCGATCCCATCAATGGTCCCGAAGATCCGATCTCCAGTGCCCCCAGCACCAAGAGCGGTCGTCAGCTAAAGAAGCCGTTTAGCGATAAGGTTCGGCAGACGGTGCAGGAGATTTTTGCGGAGACCAGCGATGGTTATCCAGCTGAGTATCTGTTGTGCGATCAAACTTATGCGGACGCGTTTTACGAAGGCTGTCGCAAACAAAAGCTGGGTGGCAATGCGACCGTTTGGAATCGGTACTTACAGGAACTCAATGCATCCGGCAAACTGGCCAGTCCCACTCAGGAGATGCCTCAGCTGAGCCCCGAACAACTAGAAGCAGTTCGGCCAGCTGCGGAAGCCGCGTGGCGTTTGCTGGCGATCGATTTTGAACAAACCTTGCAACAGATTTTGACCGCTCCAAAATTGGCGGCGGAGTTTGACCGGCTGGCGATCGCGTATGGCGACGATTCGGTGGATCCGAAATCCTACCGCTTGGCCGCTTGGATGATTGGGCAGCAAGCCAATCGAATTCGGGAATCAGCGTCGGCTTTGGTTGGTTCGTTGAAGTGGGATGAGTATCCGGTTTCTGATTCGTTGTTTGCCGAAGTCGATCGATTGCCCGAGCAAACCGCTGGAGTTTATACGATGATGGTAGGAGACGCGGTCAGCTACGTCGGGGAAAGCCAAGACGTACGGCGACACTGTGAAACGATTCTCAATAATTCCAATTGGGCGCAGATTGGTAGTGATTCGATCGGTTTAATTGTCGAACCTGACGCGGATCAACGGAAACTTATTCAAGCTGCGTTGGTTCAACAAGAACAAGCGTTTCTTAATTGCCGCTTACTGATGCAAGAATCTGAGTTGTGATGGTTGTAGTACCGCCTTTAGGCGGAATTCAAAAGAGAACGCGGTTTCGATTTTAGAGTTTTGACAAGAACGAGAAAACAAATGACGTCGACAACTCAATTCGTTTTTCTACTGGCTGTCTTTTCGACAACGTCGGTGATACTCGCAAAACCGCTCACCGCCCTCGCCGATGAACCGACTAAACCCAACGTGCTACTCATCTGCGTCGACGATCTGCGCCCCGAACTCAATTGTTTTGGCAAAGACTATATCCACTCGCCCAACATCGACGCTTTAGCCGACCGTGGCCGAGCCTTCCATCGGCACTACGTACAGGCTCCAACCTGCGGGGCTTCGCGATACGCATTGCTGACCGGTCGCTATGGCTCCGGCCAAAACCCAGCTTTGTTTAATCGCGCAGAAAAAGTGAAGGCCGGTAAAAAGATTCCGCCTTCGATGCCACAATTATTCCGCGAAAATGGTTACACCACCGTTTCAGTTGGCAAGGTCTCACATCACCCGGGCGGACACGGCGGCCCGGATTGGAACGATACCGATCAAGTTGAACTCCCGGCAGCTTGGGACCGCAGTCCACTGCCAACCGGTTTGTGGAAAACTCCACGAGGTGTGATGCACGGTCTCGCAAACGGGCAAGTCCGATCAAGTGAACCGAAGACGATGCCTGTCTTCGAATCCGCCGAAGGTGATGATTCAATTTACCCCGACGGGATGATCACCGAACAAGCAATCGCCGAAATGAAACAGCTGGCCGCCGATCCGAACAAGCCCTTCTTTTTGGCCGTTGGAATCATTCGGCCACACCTCCCTTTCGGCGCTCCCGCAAAGTACATGAAACATTACCGCGACACAAAGTTACCCGCAATTGATCACCCTACACGACCGGCGGGAAAAACGACTTGGCACAACTCAAGCGAATTCCGCGGCTACCAATCTTGGAGCCGCGACCCAAACACCGACGCAGAATTTGCCACCGAAGTTCGTAAGCACTACTGTGCTTGCGTGAGCTACGCCGATGCAATGGTCGGAAAGATCGTCAAGCAACTCGACGACCTTGGCTTAACAGAAAACACGATCATCGTCCTGTGGGGCGACCACGGCTGGCATCTTGGCGAACACGGGGTGTGGGGAAAACACACTTTATTTGAGGAATCATTGCACTCGCCGTTGATCATTTGCCAGCCAGGAATGCCTTCACCGGGACAAAAAACTAACGCAATGGTGGAAACAATTGACCTGTTTCCGACACTCTGCGAACTGACAGGTTTGCCGGCTCCGAAAAAGATACATGGAGTGTCACTAAAACCAATCTTAGATTCCCCTGCCGCCACCGGACACGACGCGTTTTCCTATCAAGGCAGGGCTAGCACCCTCCGCACTCCAACTCAACGATTCATTTTGCATCGCTCCGGAGAAACCGAGCTTTACGCTCATCAAGCCGATAACACCGACGAGTTTGTCAACCTATCGATCGATCAACCAGAACTGGTCGCCGAACTAACTGAACGTCTGGAAAAACGAATGAAAATGCGACGTCCGCACAAGCGAAAGAAAAAACCGCCGTCAGATCCTGCTAAAATCAATCCCCCTAAAGAAAATCAACAAAGCACCAGCAAGGAGCCTGACGTAATGGACGAGGCTACGAATCCTTGAAGTGATACTGAGGCTTCAGAACTGCAATTAGCCGTGTCAAAACGGATCCTTCAATCACCGACCAACGCCAATAAATAATCGAGCCGATAGATGAACCGCCCAATAAAAATTATGATCCGATCGTTGCTTTCGCTAGTTTTCATTATGACGACAACAGCGTCTCTTTGGCTACCCGCAGATGCATTGGCAGATGACCCAACAGCCACCGATACGCCGAACGTGATTTTGATCATGAGCGACGACCAAGGCTGGGGCGATGTGGGTTTCAATGGCAATGCGGAAATTCATACGCCTAACTTGGATGCGATGGCTGCGGCGGGTGTGAAGTTTGATCGTTTTTATGCTGCGGCGCCGCTATGCTCTCCGACACGAGGCAGTTGTTTGACAGGCCGGTTTCCGTTTCGCTATGGCGTTTTGGCGGCTCACACCGCTGGAATGCGAGTCGGTGAAATTACAATCGCCGAGATGCTGAAATCCAAGGGCTATCGAACCGGTTTCTTTGGCAAGTGGCATCTTGGTTGGGTCAAAGAAGCCGATGCTGGCTCACGAGGTTTCTTTTCGCCGCCTTCGCTGCACGGCTTTGATACTTTTTTTGCGACCACCAGCGCTGTGCCGACATACGATCCGACCGTTACCCCGGAAGGCTGGTCGAAATGGGGCAGCAAGCCCGGGGAGCCGTGGAAAGGTGGCACCCCTTACGTGCAAGACGGCGAAGAAGTCACTGAAAACATGGACGGTGATGACAGCCGGATTATCATGGATCGCGTAATTCCGTTTATCGAACAGAGCGGCGAACCGTTCTTGGCAACGGTGTGGTTTCACGCACCGCATGAACCTGTCGTCGCCAGTGAAGCGCAACGAAAGCGCTATTCAAATCTTAAGCCCCGTCAGCAGCACCTATACGGTTGCATTACTGCGATGGACGAACAGATTGGGCGGCTTCGCAAAAAATTACGAGAGTTGAAAATCGAAAAATCAACTGTTTTACTTTTTTGTAGCGACAACGGACCTGCCGATAGTTTGGCGAAAAAAAGCATTGCATCTGCCGGCCCCTTCAAAGGCTACAAGCACAAGATGTATGAAGGCGGATTGCTAGTGCCAGCTTGCGCCGAGTGGCCAGGAGTAATTTCGCCAGGGCAGACGGTTGTGACCCGCTGTTCGACCGTGGACTTTTTTCCGACGGTTGCAAATATTGTCGGATACAAATTCAGGAAAAAGGAAAAGCGAACAATCGACGGTGTTGATTTGATGCCGCAGATGCTGGGCAAAACCGACACCCGATCACAACCACTCTTTTTTGGTTATCGACGATTGTTTGGAGATATCGATGGGCAGGCCATCATTACTGGTGACATGAAGCTACTACGCGAAGCTAAACCCAATGGTCGAACACGCCTGTATGATTTGTCAAAAGATCCGTTCGAGGAAAATGATTTGGCAAAAGAATTGCCGGAGATGGCAAAATCGATGAAACGTCAATTGGATGACTTGGACTCAAGCTGCCAACGCAGTCGCGATGGTGCTGACTACAAATATTAAGGCGGTCTTGGACGGTCGATTGGCTGTGTTCGCTATACCTTATGCACTCGACATCTGTTGTAGCTCATTTCCAATAAAAAACGCTGTGGCTCAAAGAACCACAGCGTCTGGATTTCATAGAGTTTTCTCTGCCCAAGAAGGGCAGTTTTTGTTTGGCAACTGATTTGCTTGTTGTCGGAGTTCCCAAACGAATGCCTGAAAACCGGCCTAGTTTTCCGTCTTGTCGACGCTGACTACTAGAAGCAGGTTTCAGCACCAAAGTAGACGCCGTGCAAGAACAGGCTTCCGTTGGTTCTGCCTCGCAACAGTAGACCTTCGTCTGTTGCATTAAGAGGAATCTGATCGTCGGCCAGTGCAACACCGCTCACGCCCAAGGCTTGATATCCGACGTTAGCGCGAAGCCGATCCGAAAGCTGCATGATCAAACCAACTTTGAATTCGCCCATGATGGCAACGTCATCCTGCTCATCTTCAAAGTTGAAATCATGAGTTGCTCCGTTGAAAGTCGCAATCGCAAAGTTACCGTCTTGGTCACGGACCTGCTGGCGAGTTTCTGCCCGGTTGTTGAACAGGCCAACGTTAATGCCGCTTGTCAAGCGAAATTTTTGGGATAGACACACTTCATTACGTGCCCCCAGTTGAGCACCAACAAGAAAGTTGTTGGCGGCCAAGTTGTATTGTGGTTCTACTGCGGCACCACTGCCCAGGATGCGGAGGCTTTCATCAAACTGGAATAAACGGAATCCACCTAATATTTCAATGTTACCACTTCTGCCGCGCCGAGTGCGATAGGCACCACCGTTGCGAAGCAAGTTGGCTTCAAAGCTATTGATTTCGGTGTCACGCAAGACGGCGAGGTTAGTAGAATCATTGAAATTTTGAAAAACCGTCGTTCCAAGAACTCCGCCAAAATTCAAATCGTCTAACTGTGAGATCGAAACAAAACTAGTAGGACCGGGAGCTTGAGCGAAGTCGAAACGAACATCGTCATCCAAGCCCCAATAAATGATCTCGCGACCACTACCATCGGCCCGACGACCAGCCAACGACACTCCGAGTCCTTCGAAATCGCCGTGGTCGATGTCGCTCGAGAAGATATCGCGAGTGCCGTCGGAACCAATGCGAACGGGATCAGCAAAGTTGCGGCGTAGTACAACTCCGAAGATGCCACCAACTCGGTTGACGTTGCCTTTGCCACCTGCATTGTTCACGATGTTGCCAATTTTTGAACCCGGTGTGTAAACCGGATCACCACAGGAACCATTTGAACAGCCTTGTCCAAAATCCGCATAATTAACGATGCCACCACCAGTTACAGCACCACCAGTTACAGCACCACCACAAGCTGGACCGCCACATGAGGCTGCAGCACCGTACGTCGGTACGGCGTTGGTCACAGGGGAACCGTAGCTTGGAACTGCACCGCGACTAGTGCTCCCCGAGACTACTGGACCGGCACTGCGACTA
>CAZHCH010000007.1:29722-48050 GCA_964530985.1 uncultured Pirellulaceae bacterium
GCGACTAGTGCTCCCCGAGACTACTGGACCGGCACTGCGACTACCGCTCCCGGAGGCTTGCGGCGTGTACGAGACATCCGCCGGCGGAGCCACTTGAGATAGTTGCCCAGGCAGTGAACCCGGCACGGCTCCCACTGCTCCGCCAACTGGAGATGCTCCATAGCCAGTGCGAGACAAAATTGATTGATAGGATCCAATCTCAGGTGATTGGTTCCACTGGGCATTAGCAGTGTCAACCAATGTGGTTACTGCAGCGACCGCAACAAAACATGCGAGCCAAAAACGTTTCATCTCAAACTCCTTTTTGATTTACTTCCTAACACTCATGATGCTGGAAGCACACAACATCCATGAAATCCGAATGGGTGGGACTGTACCTGCAATACGTCCTTGTATTGATGTAACAGTCCACACGGATGTCATCGTCTTGAGTGTTGTAGGAGTCGCGAGGAAGTTGTCACCATTGCTATAAAAAACGAAATGACTGGCAGTGCATTCGGGTTTCTACGCCCTCTTTACTTAGTCGGCAAACTCTACCTAAATCTCCCAGCTGGCATTCGCAGTGGAATGAATACCACACAGCACCCCCAAGGCTACGCAAAGCACCTATCTTTCGATGATTTGGAGCAGAAGCGTCCCTTCGAAATAATACGCGTAAAATTTAACTGGACGGCTTGTCACCTTGCATGACAGCATGACTTTAACACTTTAACCAACCGAAATCGGTAGCCATAAAGTACCCGAGGTTTGTCTTGGTTGAGTTTACGAGTCGCGCTAGTTAAATAAAGCAGCCAAACACTCCAGCTTTTAAGACCCACTCGACCGTTTTCGTCACAACAGCCTCGTAAACTCATTGGGCTTAAAGCACTAGTTCTGAAACGTGAACTAGAGCAATAAACTCAACGCCGACTGCTTCAAAGATCGCGGCTGAGTTTTCTCCGCGATCGACAATGGTGATTAATCGGTCGACGGTCAGACCAGCAGCCCGTGCGTGTTCGATCGCCTTGAGCGAACTACCGCCGGTAGTGATCACATCTTCGACCATCAAAGCCCGCTGCCCGGGCTCAACGGGCCCTTCAACTTGTTGGCCAGTGCCGTGGGCTTTGGCTTCCTTGCGAACGATGAATCCTTTGAGAGGTTTGTTTTGCTGCCAAGCACAAGTGATGACTGCAGCAGTGATTGGGTCCGCACCGATTGCCATACCGCCAACAGCCTCGGGCAGGTCGTCACCAATTGCCTCTAAAATTCCGGTAGCGATTACATTGGCGCCTTCACTGTCGAGCGTAAGCTTACGGCAATCAAGGTAGTAAGTCGCTTTCTTACCAGAAGCGAGGGTGAAGTCGCCGAATTTTAATGCATGTTCACGGATCAACTCTAGTAATCGCTGCCGGTTGAAAGGGAATAAAGTCATTTAATTTGTCTGTCTAAAGATTATCTGCATGGGAATACGGCTTCTACATGGTCAGGTAGTTAATATGATGGTTAAACGTTTCTTTCGTCAATAAGTCTGCCGGCTGATGTCAACCAACCAATCCCGAAAAGTTATCGTCTTGGCGGTAGATCGCTTAAATCCTAGCCAGATTGGGGCCTACGGGAATACTTGCCACAACACCGACGCGATGAATCGACTTGCCGGTCGTAGCATCCTATTCGATCAAGCGGTTTCAACGATCGCGAATTTGGAATCCAGCTACCGGCAGTTATTTAATACCGTTTCGATCAATACGGCATCGGCCCAGGCTCCCAAAGAAACGTGGTTAGCGGCGGTGAATCGAGCGGGAGTCGAGTCGACTTTTATCTGCGATCGAGATTGGCTAGCGGAGAGCCAGACACTGGCGGGTTTTGATTCGGTAAATCGATTGAGCGTGAAACCGCTGGACCGGTTGGCCAGTCGAGTGTCCCAAACGGGCCTCGCTCGATTTTTCGCACAGGTAATCGATCATCTAGAGGCGGTGCCTTCGCAAAGCTTAGCTTGGATTGACTGCAGCGGATTAGCGGGGCAGTGGGATGCCCCGTATGAATTGCGGCAGAACTTGGCCGACCCGGATGATCCGGAGCCGCCCAAGTTTTACGAGCCTGCGAACTTCGTTTTTGATACCAAGGATGGAGATCCAGACGCGTTGCTTGGCGTTCAACAGGCCATGGATGCGCAAGTCCAAATGCTAGATGACTTTATCGGAGTTCTGTTGGATGTGCTGGACCAGCCAGAGTTTTCCACCACGTTGTTTTGCTTGACCTCTCTACGAGGCTATCCGTTGGGGCAACATGGTTTGGTCGGGGCCGTGGATGCTCAATTCGCACAATCATTGCCGCTAAAATATGGCTACAACGAAAGCGTGCATGCTCCGTTGATGGTTTGTCTGCCAAAGTGTTTCTCGAGCAGGCAAATGGTTTGCGCTCAATCGGTTCGATCGGGTAGGCTGGTCACACCCACAGTGGTGTTGAGTTTGATCGAATCGTTTTTGCGTCGAGCAGACGACCAAGTGGAGTCATGGATAGAAGACAATTCGGCATTACCGGACCGTGATCGAACATTGGTGGTGTTTCAAAATGAACCCGAAATCGTTTTATTGACGCACGCTTGGAAGTTTATGTTAAATTCTCAGACCGGCGACTGTGAGTTGTATGCCAAACCCGATGATTTATGGGAAGTTAACGACGTCAGCCAACGCTGTCCCAACGAGATGAATTTGTTTCGGGCATTGGCGGAACAAATTGCTACGGATTCAGCCTTAGCCAGCCGTAAAGAGTTTCGACTACCTGCAGAATTGGTCAACCGGCACGGCTAAGACCTCGCAAAGGTGCTATTTTAAACCGCTGGCCAGACAGGATTGAGTTGGGCAATTTCTACTGGAAATCAGCCTTTTGAGTGTCAGCTAGTTATCACCGCCTAGGTTTTCGCAATAACAAAGTGAATTTAAACTATCGGTTGGGGCGATTTGAGCATAGATTCATCCGCCACAGAGCGTCAGATGTGCTTCAAAAGACCTGTCTTAGAGCTGTTGGATTGCCATCGAAGGGAATTGAACACCTCTAATTTGAGTATCTCTAACCATTTGTGAATTATTATTATCCGGCATGCGTGTTATCATGCAGGTTACCGGATGAGTTGTGTTTAATAGATATTAAAAAAGAGTGAATTGATAAATGAAAATCGGTGTCCCTAAAGAAATCAAAAACCACGAATATAGAGTCGGTCTAAGTCCAGCTAGTGCAAAGGAACTGATTAGCCATGGACATGAAGTCGCCATTGCAACGGGAGCCTCTGAAGGTATTGGGCTGAGCGATGATGCTTATCTCGCCGTTGGCGCGAAAGTGGTTGCATCGAACGAAGTTGTGTTTGCTGAAAGTGAGATGATCATCAAGGTCAAGGAACCGCAACCAGATGAATGTCGCCAGTTATCAGCCGGTCAAGTACTGTTTACTTACTTACACCTTGCGCCAGATCTGCAGCAAACCGAGTTGTTGCTTGAGTCAGGCGTCACGGCAATAGCCTATGAGACGGTAACAGGCCCAAATAATTCCTTACCTTTATTGGCGCCAATGAGCGAAGTAGCGGGTCGTTTGGCAGCACAAGCTGGAGCACATTGCTTGGAGCGGGCTCAAGGTGGTGTCGGAGTTTTGATGGGTGGCGTACCGGGAACCGAACCAGCCCGAGTGCTCGTGATCGGTGGCGGTGTTGTCGGCGCAAATGCAGCCTACATCGCTCGCGGGATGGGGGCCAACGTCACCATTCTCGATCGATCAATTGAGACTCTTCGTCGACTAGATATGGAATTTCAAGGCAAAGCGAACGTCGTCTATTCCACTCAAGAAGCAATCGAAAAGTACGCGATACAGTCGGACTTAGTAATTGGTGCGGTATTGTTGCCAGGTGCGTCGGCACCGAAACTGGTTAGCCGAGAGCTCATCTCAAAAATGAAAAAGGGAGCCGTTGTTGTTGACGTGGCAATTGATCAGGGGGGGTGCTTGGAAACATCAAAGCCAACCACTCATGAGAATCCCACTTTCGTCGTTGATGACGTGGTGCACTATTGCGTCGCGAACATGCCAGGTGCCGTACCTCAAACGTCTACTTATGCTCTGAACAATGCGACACTGCCGTTTTCTTTAAGTATCGCTAATCAAGGCTGGCGCAAAGCAATGCAGAATGATGCCGATCTATTAAACGGCTTGAATGTGCACGAAGGCAAGCTTTGTTACCGAGCAGTGGCTGAAGTTCAAGGTCTCGAATACACGCCTGCAACGGAAGTAGTGAGTGCGTAAATTTGATCAATAGTTCACAGTAGGGGGGAATGCGCGTCTTAGGGCAACCAAGACGCTGGCATTCTTTGCCCCGGCCTATATGGCGTGAATTTCGCTCCGTTGTACCGTTGCGTACAGTCTGGATACTGAAAATTGGCTTTCGCCTTGATAATGTGCTATAGTTGAAGTAGCCAAAAGATGGTTTGCTGGGAGTACTCAGTCAGCCAACCAAGGGAAAACGCTTGGAAATCTTAGGTTTTACGGCTCAGAGGCGAACTCGGCCCTAATTGAGGGGTCGGGGTTGAAATTTGGATTTGTCCATGAGGGTTTACAGCATTACAATGCTTTTAAACCGGTGTACTAGAAGCGATCTCAATAGGCCTTTGGACCATTCACTAATCTCCCATAATTAGGAGCAAAGCAGTGGAAATCAAAGTTACCGCACGACACGGCAGTTTGAGTGAGTCGACACAGGAAGCGATGAAAGCGAAAGTCGCCAAGCTTCCGCGATTTTTTGATCGTACGACAGGCATTCAAATTTTGGCAGACCTCGAACATACTGACACGCCCAAAGTCGAAATTATTGTTTCTGCCGAAGAGACAAATGACTTCTTCGCGTCCGACACCGGAACCAACGTGATCGTTGCTCTCGACAGCACGATTGCAAAAATCGAACAACAACTAAAAAAACATAAAGAAAAATTAATCGGCAATCGAAATCGCGACCATAAATTGGTTGACGCTGTTACCGACTAGACTAAGGCACTAACTTTAAAATTCCATATCGACCGCCATTTTTTAGATGGTGTTTGAAACAACAAGATCACGACTTACCCAGTGCATTCTACTGGGTAAGTTTTTTGTGTTTGTTAAAGTTACTACTACTGAACTATGTCGCAACAAACGTCAAATCATTCAATAGATCAGATTTGCGAAGTTCGGTTGCAAAACAAACAAAGGAATTTTCATGAAGTTTGCTGATTTTGTCACGACCAAGGCAATTAAGTCTGAATTAGAGTCTTCAGACAAAGAAGGTGTTATTCGCGAGTTGGTTCTTAGCTTGGTTTCATCAGGTCAATTATCAACCGACGAGCAAGAGTCGATCGTCGAAGCGATTCTAAAACGTGAAGAGTTGGGCAGTACTGGTATCGGTCGCGGCATTGCCGTTCCGCATACCAAGCACGCCAGCGTTTCTAAACCAGTCGGAACGGTTGGGGTTAGTTCCCAAGGGGTCGACTTTCAAAGTCTCGACGGCGATCCGGTTCAGTTGTTTTTCATGCTGATTTCTCCGCCGGATCAACCCAATGAGCACTTGCGAGCGTTGGAAAATATTTCCAAGCAGCTTCAGGATGAAACTTTTTGCCGATTCATGAAGCAGTCTAAAACGCCTGCCGAGATTCAGCAGATTCTCGAAGAAGCCGACGACGATCAGTTTGTTTCTCAAGCTTGATTGCCCGCTTCCGGTAAGCAAATCCTACACATAGATAAAATTCGCAAATGTCAGCTCAGTTTCGTTCAACCACCATCACCGTAAGCAATCCGCAGGGATTGCACTTACGTCCTGCTCACTCGTTTGCCGAAGCGGCAGCGAAATACGAGTGCAGTGTGGATTTGGTGAAAGGCGACATTCGTGCTGATGGAAAAAGCGTATTATCATTACTTACATTGGGTGCCAGCCAAGGCGTTGTGATAACGCTGGAAACAAATGGTCCAGATGCGGATACCGCTTTGGAGACACTGTCGACGCTGATCACCTCCGGTTTTCCCGCTGTAGTTAAACCTAGTGAGTGAAATCGCCTTAACCAGTTAGGTTCGCTAAGAGTATAGATTTCAAAGGCACATTTGATACCAGTCCAGAGTGGAAGCTCTGGCAAATTCGAGTACAGCACACACTTTAAAAGATATATAAACCTTGCTTGGATAAGCAGGGGATTTTACTTGTTGGAAAACGTAATCGTCCTCCGGTGGTTGCAACACGCGAAGCAGATTTTCGCTTCAAGCCGTTTTCCATTTTAGGCAGTTTTAAGGGTCTGACATGTTTTGGTTCAAAAGCACCAAGCAAACATTTACTGGCAGCACGGTAGTGATTGCTAGAGCAAGATTTAGTCAGTCGTCGTTTGGTTTTTGGGCACCGTGCCTGAGGGCTTCACTACTCGCAGCCCCATATGGCACGCGATTTTTAAACAACTGCTCTTCAACAATTCAAACTGTCCGCAATCAGCAAGTTCCTTGGACTTTATGTTCCTTGGCTGACTGGATGTGGCGTAGCAAACAAAAACAAAATGAAAAAAACAATGCTAATCAATGCATCGCAATCCGAAGAAAACCGGATCGCCATCATTGAAAATGGTCGGCTAGAAGAACTCTATGTCGAACGCGCCAGTCAAGAAAATTTCGTCGGTAACGTCTATAAAGGAAAAATTGTAAATCTTGAGCCCAGCATTCAAGCTGCCTTTGTTGACTTCGGCGTTGGCCGAAACGGGTTTTTGCACATCAGTGATGTTGAGCCCAGATATTTCAAGCAAGGTGGATACGATCCTGACGAAATGATGCGTCGCGAACGCGAAGAAAATGCCAATAGCAATCGCCCACATCGTGGTCCGTCGCATGGCGGTTTTCGCCCTCGAATCAAGCCACCGATTCAAGAGATCTTCAAACGCGGCGACGAAGTCCTTGTGCAAGTGATCAAAGAAGGCATTGGCAACAAAGGCCCAACACTGTCCACTTACATCAGTATCCCCGGTCGCTATCTTGTCCTGATGCCCGCCCTCGGTCGAATCGGTGTTTCACGGAAAATCGAAAACGAAGATGAACGCCGACGTTTAAAGGGGCATCTTAAAGACCTACGACCACCTAAAGGGATTGGCTTCATTGTCCGAACTGCCGGAGCCAATCGCACAAAAAGTGAACTCTCACGAGACTTGCTGTACCTGTTGCGATTGTGGCGAGCGATCTCTAAGCGAGTGCAAACCGAACCTGGTCCGGTCGATATCTACGAAGAGAACGACATGATCATCAAGACCATTCGTGATATCTTGGACGCGGATGTTGAACAGATTATCGTAGATTCCGACGAAGCTTATCAGCGGACTCACGATTTCCTGAAGTTAGTGATGCCCAAACACGCTTCACTGCTGGAGCAGTACAAAGGGAAAGATCCGCTGTTTCATCATTACAAAGTTGAATCAGAAATTGCGAAAATAAGCTCGCGAGAAGTTCCGTTGCCTGATGGAGGTTCAATCGTTATCGATCAAACCGAGGCCCTCGTGGCCATTGACGTTAACAGTGGTAGTTTCCGTACCGACGACTCTGCTGAAGAGTCCGCTTACCGCTTGAATTTGGCTGCCGCCAAAGAGATATCGCGGCAATTGCGTTTGCGCGATTTGGGCGGAGTGATCGTCAACGACTTTATTGACATGCGACGCGACAAGCATCGTCGCGGCGTAGAGCGAACGCTGCGGGACGCTATGAAACGCGACCGAGCTCGAACAAAAATTCTACGTATCAGTCCGTTTGGTTTGGTCGAAATGACTCGACAGCGAATCAAACCAGGCTTGAAGCGATCGTTGTATAAAGAATGCCCATGCTGCAGTGGTCGCGGTAGTGTTAAAACCGAAGAGAGCATGGCTTTGGACGTACTTCGAACCGTGATGTTGGCTACCGAGAAAAAGAATATCGTGACCGTTACCGTTCGTGTACACCAAACCGTTGCGGCTTATTTAAATAATCAAAAACGCAAGGATTTGGCCGAACTCGAAGTTCGTGGAACGTTGGAGATTCAAATCCACGGCAGCGAAAACGTGTTTCCGGAGTATTTTGATCTCGATTGCCGTGACAGTGATGCTACACGTATTAATTTGCCAATCGCAAAGTAGCTCTTCAAAAGTCTAACTGCTTTTGCTCTCGCAATGAACAATCGTAACGACAAACAAACGACCGTTAGCGAACTGCGCCAGTGGATGGCGCAATTCGTTACCGAGCGTGACTGGGACCAATTTCATTCACCAAAGAATTTGGCTATGTCATTGACGATCGAAGCCGGTGAACTGATGGAGCATTTCCAGTGGCTGACAAACCAGCAGTCAAAAGAAATCGATAACTCGGTTCGGCATGAAGTTGGAGAAGAACTTGCCGACGTGATCTGCTATGCAATGTCGTTGGCCAATTCACTGGACATCGATGTCGCATCGGCAGTTTTCCAAAAGATTGAAAAAAACCGCCTGAAATATCCGGTAGATGAATTTCGCGGGCGTTATGGTGAGAATGATCCGCCAAAAATAAGTGACTCAGAGGCGGGATAGTCAAGGCGACACCAACCAGATATCTCGATCGGTCACGCCTCCGCTTGGTGATCCGAGCGAGGGTGCAACTCCCTCCGATCGTTACATAATCGTCGTCGGCTTTCGGTTTATTTTAAAAAGCTATCTGGTGTTCTTAGTGTATCACTCTTCCGGATTTTCGAATTTGTCTTTGCCAAATTTGATAATCGATTCGCTAAGTTTGCGAATTTGAGTGGGAATCGCATCATTAAAATCTTGACTCGACATGCCAGAGGACTGTGAAGGTGTTTCACCATCAGTAGTCACGACAAACGGATCGGTGCCAGTTAAGGGCCTAGTATTGGATACTTGCTTAGCACCCAGGTTGTTGCCCTCATCGCTCATAACATTCGGACTAGCTGGATGGTGTTGTTGTGAACGTTCACTCAAAACGGTATCAGCGATCACTCGCCCTGATTTCGGTATGCTTGCATCACCATTTTCTTGTTGTGGATTGTTTTCTTCGGACGGTATTGGTGGAGTAATAGTCGAATCTGTATTAACTCGAACAAACTCGTTATCTTCCGACGCTGACTTGGCTAAATCTACTGGACGTACATTGGCAGGCGGATTTTTGTACTGGGTGTTCGCTGGTGTGGTCTGTTTTCGATTGCCTACTGGCTGGGAACGAGTATCTCGAGGTATCGAGGAGCCCGAATGTCCAAGAGACATCACCCTTGCTGCATCGCTTTGGAGCTGACTAGGTGTATCAGCGACCGTCTCATTTGCAACTACGGTTGTTGGATGTTTTTGAGCCTTACTCGCAGCGGTTCTTTGCTGTTGCTGCGGTTCAAGGATTTGCGTCGGTGACGAAGTAGTTTGTTGAGTTGGTGTTTTTGCAACAGCAGCTAACTGCATTGCGTCTGCAGCAGATTGCATTGCAAAAGCTGCGTGTTGAAATGACTCATTGGTAACCGAGTTGCCTACCGGTACTGAATTCGAAGTTCCTTGCTGGAGTTCGTGACGCCGTTTATTTGGTGGATTTGATGCCGTGGTACTTCTAGAAACATCGGCTGGATCCACCTCCATCGGTGGAGCAACTGCAAAGACTAGTCCAGTACCGACCATCAAGCCTCCCAATAAGCCTGCCAGCATGTAGAACTTTTTCCCAATCCCGTCAGGGCGAGAATTAACTTGAGCTACATCGGTTGGAGTGAGCAAGCCAACCATGCGGGCTGCCTTGGTTCGTGACCGGATCTCTGTCCAAGCTGATTTGGCAAGGTTGGCGGCTTCGCCCAACTGCTGAACTTGTGTCGTTAGAGCAAGGTGTTCCGATCGGCTTTTGCTGAGCCGGACTAATCGGGATTTTAATTCCTCAATGCGATCGTTGAGTCTAGTCAACTGTTGTTTTGTTAACTTGATGCTTCCCTGGACACCTGCCATTTCTCCTGTCAACGAATCGTACAACTGTTCCTGAGCGAACTCGATCGCTTTTGTAATTCCTCGCACTCGAGCATGCTTATCCGAGAACAAGCCTTTGGCGAGATGCAGCTGTTCGCGCAGATCAAGCAGCTTCGACATTGTTTTTTCGAGTGTTGGTTGAGCAACCAATACTTCGCTCGGCAATTGAGCGGCAGTTTCGGGGTTATTAAACGCTTGCAGTAGGGCTGCGAAAACTGCTTCAGCTTTTTCGAGTTCGTCTTGCTTCCGAAGGATTTCCGATTTGATCGCTTCAACTCCGGCAGTTTGGCTGCCTTGGACGCTCAAGAATCCAAAATCCGATCCAAGTCGTTGGTCTAGCTCATTGAGTCGATCGATTGCTTCGTCACGGGCCTGAACGGCAGCTTTGTAAGCCAGATCAGACTCCATTTCCATCGACTCAAAACGCAATGATCGGACTCGATTGGTTTGGGCTATGATTTCTTCCGACAGTAACTCGATGAATTTCCGGGTCCGATCGCGAGAAGATGCTTTGGCCGTCAGCACGATCGCGTCAGTTTTTCCAAATTCTGCGCCGTTAGGTGCACTGATGTCGATTGTTTTTTGAGTGTCCTCGATTATTTCATCGCTGATCCAATTGCTACCAACTACGAAGGACTCTGGGCCAAGTTCCTTTAATACGCTTCTGACAACAAGAGGGCGACGCGCGATTTCGAGAACCGTTTCCTGCGCAGATTTACGAGATTCTTCAGAATCAAATCGACCTGGTTTAAATGCAGAACCAGATAAGTCATCACGTATCAGAAACGATTGTCGAGCGGTCCACTTTTCCGGCATTATAAAAAATGCGTAAAATGAAGCTAAGACTAACCCGATAACGGCCGGTACAATCAACAGCAGGGCGTAGTTGCGTACCGTAGAAACTAGATATTCAATTCGTTGTCGATTTTGTGGATTCATAATTCTGTGACGAACGAGGTTTTGGAAAGCACGACAGGTCGTAACGACTATTCGGAACGCTCTCAATTTTCGTGATGTTCTGATGTATCGTTCATTGAATCATCAAAATCGAATGCAATAAGTACATTTGGGCAATCATTTCAACAACCACGATCGGCCTAGGTGTTAGAATTGGTAGGTATTGGCCAATCCACAAACTCAACCATTTGCCCACAGACATCGAAATTTCCGCTTACTTATGTCCCAACGCAGTCATTTTGTTCAAAAAATCGTCGTTGTCGGTGGTGGTATCGCAGGCTTGGCAGCCGTGCTTGAGGTTGAAAGGCTTGCTCCCAACGTTCAAGTAACTTTGTTGGACGCGAGTTCTCGGCTGGGAGGAGTGCTAGGAAGTGAGCGGTTCGCTGGATTTACCGTAGAAACCAGTGCAGATATGTTTACCGTGGATCCTCCAGCGGCTCTAGAACTAGTGCGTCGGCTAGGCCACGAAGCTGAGCTACTAACAACCACGCCAGCCAAGCATCGAGCTTATGTAGCGACCGAACATGGAATTGAGCCACTTCCGAGCGGTTTCTCCTTGATGTTGCCAACTGATGTCGATGCTGTGCTAGCGTCGCCAATCCTCTCTGCTGCCGGTAAGCAACGATTCTTGCAGGAGGAACAAGTTCCACCTGGAGACTGTTCGGTCGATGAAAGCTTGGAGAGTTTTGCTGTTCGTCGGTTTGGCAGAGAAGTGTTTGAACGTTTGATTCAGCCGCTGGCCGGTGGAATTTACACCGCGGATCCGAAAACGCTTAGCATGCAAGCGACGATGCAGCGGTTTATTGATATGGAGCAAGAATTCGGGAGTTTGATCGCTGCCGGGAAATCGGTGCCAACCAAAGAAGCGAAATCCACCGAAACCAGCGGTGCTCGTTACGGCTTGTTCCGCGCCCCAAAAGGAGGGATGGGCTGTCTGGTTGAGTGGATGGTCAATGCTGTTGAGCGAGCTAACTTGCGGGTGAACCAAACGGTAAAATCCATCGATAGAAATGGCACTCAGTGGCGAGTGACAACAGCCGAAGGATCAATCGATGCGGACGCGGTTGTGGTGGCCACTGGTGCCTCGATTGCTGGCCAACTGCTCAGAAGCGTTGACCCTACGTTGGCTGATGACCTGGGAACGATCACCGCTGCCAGTTCAGCGATCGCAGTATTGGCTTTGGAGCAGAAACAGTTTCAATCCTCGTTGATCAAAGACTTTGGTGGTTATGGAATCATTTGCCCACATCAACTGGGGCGGCAATCGATCGCGTGTAGTTTCTCTAGTAATAAGTTTTCTAATCGTGCACCTGACGGAAAAACGCTCGTCCGCTGTTTTATTGGCGGTGCATTGCAAGCAGCATTGGTCGAACGACCCGACGGAGAGCTGTTAGAGATCGCAATGTCGGAGCTTCGTCAGTGGCTGAACGTAGAAGGGGATCCGGAATGGGCCAGAATCTATCGCTGGCGAAACTGCATGCCGCAATACACCTTAGGACACCTGGCGCGAGTGTCACAAATTGAGCAACGAGTTGGTCAACAAGATGGTTTGGAGTTAGCGGGTAACAGTTATCGTGGCGTCGGCGTTCCAGCATGCATCGAAAGCGGTACGGCAGCAGTGCGGCGTTTGTTGGATGGGTAGCACGGCTGGCATCAGGTTTCGTCAGGCAGGTCGGAGTTGGGCTTAACTGATTGACTCTTTTCTGGTTTGGTAAACAGGAACGGTAACTGGCCGATGACTAGGATGCCCAGGTAGTTGCAGGTTAAATCGCCCAAATCGAATGTGCGGGTGCTGAACCAATATTGTGAAACCTCTTCGAGCGTCGCCAGTGTCAGCATGATTCCAGTTCCCCACAATATCCAGCGGAACCGTTGAGAGATCGCGGTCAGGTTCAACGACAAATTCAGCAACAACGCCATTGTGCCGACCAGTACGAAATGCAACCACTTATCGCCCACATAGGTTTGCACCCAAGTGAAGGTAGGTCCGTACCAGCCAGCCGAAGCGCACCAGACAATGAAAGCGATGCCCAGTGCATAGACGGTGGTCAAGAGTCGAATTAGAAAGCTGAAATTCAGCATAGACAGTTTTTTCTTTGAAAGAAATTGATTTTGAATCAAAAAGGCGCGAAAGGAATTCGAGCTATTGACGGTTGGATAAGGGGTTTCGACAATCCTGCTACTAGATTTTTTATTGGAAACACATGCCTACACAATTTTTGTCACAACCTAGTCCTGATGCCAGTCTACCCGATGAAAACGGTCGCTTCGGCGAGTTCGGCGGTCGCTTCGTTCCGGAAACGCTCGTAGCAGCCTTGGATCAGTTAAAGGATGAATATAAAAAAGCTCAGCAAGATCCGAGTTTTCAAACGGAACTCGACGGTTTGCTACGAGATTTCGTTGGCCGTGCTTCACCATTATATTACGCCAAGCGACTCACCGAAGCGACTGGCGGTGCGCAAATCTGGTTCAAACGAGAAGACTTGAATCATACGGGTGCTCATAAAATCAACAACACGCTCGGCCAGGCGTTGTTGACGATGCGAATGGGCAAGACGCGTGTGATCGCCGAAACCGGAGCAGGTCAACACGGAGTCGCGACTGCAACCGCGTGTGCCCATTTTGGTTTGCCTTGTGTCATCTACATGGGCGAAGAAGATGTTCGTCGCCAATCGCCAAACGTACAAAGTATGCGAATGTTAGGGGCCGAGATTCGTCCCGTCACGACCGGTAGCCGAACTCTACGCGACGCCGTCAACGAAGCGATGCGAAACTGGATGAGCACCGTCAAGGACACGCACTACATTCTTGGCTCAGTTGTTGGGCCTCATCCGTTTCCGCAAATCGTAAGAGACTTTCAAGCGGTCATTGGCCGAGAGACCATCGATCAGTCGCAAGCAAGGTTCGGTCGCCTGCCCGATGTCGTAGTGGCTTGCGTCGGTGGTGGTAGTAATGCTGCGGGAATGTTCTTCCCTTTCGTGGCCAATACCGATGTCCCTTTGGTCGGCGTGGAAGCTGGCGGTGTTAACGAACAGCCAGGACAGCACGCGTCAAGCTTGAGTTTTGGAAAACCTGGTGTGCTGCACGGCAGTTTTAGTTACGTTTTACAAGACGATGACGGACAGACGGAGGCCGTGCATTCGGCTTCCGCAGGACTGGACTATCCCGGCGTTGGCCCCGAACACTCGCATTGGAAATCAACCGGGCGTGTTGAGTATCGGGCGTGTCGAGATGACGACGCGTTGGCAACCTTTGATTTGGTCGCACGTACCGAAGGTATCTTGCCAGCATTGGAGTCGTCGCACGCAATCGCAACCGGAATCGAGGTCGCTAAAGAACGCGGAAAAGACGAGATCGTGATGATCTGCTTGTCCGGACGCGGTGATAAAGATGCGGCTGAAATCCAGCGACTTCGCGAGGACCTTGGTTTACCTAGCTATTAATGGTTCGATCTTGTTTATTTTCAACTCAGTTGGTTTCGTGACGGGTTTGGTTTAACCGTGTCACAAAACCCGGACGTTCGCGACACGGTTAAGCGTTAGCGATGTTCCTCAGAATATCTTTTTATTGGAATCCACCATGTCGGCGATCGACGATCTATTCAAAAAATTAAAAGCCGAAAACAAAAAAGCGTTCATGCCTTTCGTTACCGCAGGTGATCCAGATTTGCAAACCACCGGTGAGCTGTTGAAAACGTTAGATGCCGCTGGTTGCCATTTAGTGGAACTGGGAATTCCTTACAGCGATCCGATTGCCGACGGCCCCGTCATTCAAGCCTCTTACACTCGAGCGCTGAACAACGGTAGTAAGTTGGCGAACATTTTTGAAATGGCAAAGCAACTGACGCCTGAGCTTTCAATGCCGATGGTCTCGATGGTCAGCTACGCGATCATTTATCGGTTGGGGTTGGATGAGTTTTTAGATCAAGCAATCGCTGCGGGGATTGCGGGTGCGATCGTTCCTGACATGCCAGTCGATGAATCGGCTACGTTTGCGGCGAAATGCCGCGAGCGAGATTTTAGCTTGATTCAGCTGATTACCCCAACAACCAGTAAAGAACGGGCAGTCGAGATTGCTCGGCAGACCACGGGCTTTATTTATTATGTTTCTATCACCGGTATCACAGGCGAGCGAACTGAGTTGCCAGCGGAATTGACTGCCAACCTACGATGGTTAAAAACCCAGACAGATTTACCGATTTGCGTTGGTTTTGGTATCAGTTCCCCTGACCACGTGAACGTGCTGAAGTCTGTTTGCGATGGAATGATTGTGGGATCTGCGATCGTTCGCCGGATTGCTGCGGCGTCTGAGGGAGCTTCGCGAGAGTCGGTGTTGGACGATGTAGACGGGTTCGCAAAAACAATGTTATCTGCGATCAACGAATAATCGTCTAATCAACCAACTCTATCTTCGCCGATCGCTCTTCAACAATTAAAAACCCAATCAAGCTGCCATCGTCCTTCGACACAACTGGGGCTCCGTGCCAAACATCTCGGTCGCCGTCAAAACCTCGCAACTGCCAGTCTTCATCAACCTGATCTGCTGCCAGTGGCAGATGCAAAAACGTGCCCGCATCACCAACGCCTTCGTATCGAACCGCCAAACAGTCCTCGGCTTGTTCAGGCCTTCGCGTCTGTTGCTGAGTAAACGGTGCTTCAGTCGGCGTCACGCCAGTAGGGACCGGAAGCGTGCCCATTGATTTACCTTCAGTGGTGACCAAAGTCGACAAGTCCAACTCAGTTTCACTGGCAACCAACATTACCTTGAAACTTCCTTCGATGGCTTTTTCCGGGGCCGTTACGATATCTTGCGGCAATCGTAAAGCCTCTCCATTAATGCCAGACACATGTGTTGCTACGCACGCCGCAGATTTTTCTGCAGTTCCATAAAAGCGACCCTTTTGTTTCCAGTTAACTCGCAACGCAACTGCCCCTCGTAAGAGGTCCGCCTTCGCAACATCCACTTCATTGGCCTGTTCAAACCAATCGGAATCGGGAGCGCTCACGATTGGGAACAACTGCCCCGGGCGAACCGGTTTCCCGCCGTTTTCGATAGTCAACATCGCCACACCACCTGTGACCACGGTCTCGAGCGATTCGATGTCAAACTGCAAACCGCTCCCCCAACGCAAATCAAAATCAATCCCACTGTTGGACCAGAATTTGGATTTTGAAGTCACGATATGAGCGTACGGTTCAAAAATTCGCACGCGGCTATCAACCGTTTTTCCATTTTCTGCCAGTTCGACCGCCAGCACGCGACCGATGATCACGCCACGGTGACTGACTGGCGCACCCGAATTCAAACCCAATCGATGCTCGCCTTGCAAAATAATCTCAATGCCTGGCGAGTTAGTGGCGTCGGGCGGCATTCCGGCCATACCCGCAAAACGAACCTGCCCCGGTCCATCCACGTTGCCCGGCAGCACACCAATGTACTTGTGCCCGACCGCCGTCTCCAAACCCGAGATACCACCTAAATTAAGCTCCGGCCGAACAACCCAAAACTGACTACCTTCTCGCGCGAGTCCCTCCGCAAACGGCTTCAAAACAACCGTAACGTCAACGCCACCCAAATCATTTTTAAGTTCGACCGCTTCGACCGTCCCTACATCGATTCCTCGGTATCGAAGCGTGTCTTCGACCCGTAATCCGTGCCCATCAGGAAAGTGAATTTCGATGTGAACGCCTGGCTCAGGCATCGACCACCAAACTAATCCAATAGCCGCTACCAAACAGCCCAGCGTTAACAGCCACATATAAGACGCGCCAATGGTTCCCAAAAAACCTGGCTTAATGGTTTCTACTTTGGCAGTGGGCATGGCGTCGAATCTCAGTTGGTATAAATCCAGTGATAACCATCAGTTCAGACCGCAACTTTTCCTTTAATGTGCGGATGCGATTGATAGTCTTGCAGCTCAAAGTCTTCAAACGTGAAATCGAAGATCGATTTCACTTCTGAATTTAGTGTTAATTGGGGCAACGGATACGGTTCGCGAGTCAGTTGCAGTTTGACTTGTTCGATGTGATTGGAATACAGATGAGCATCACCTAGCGTATGAACAAAGTCGCCGGGCTTAAGGCCCGTGACTTGCGCCATCATCATTGTTAGCGCTGCATAAGAACCAATATTAAAGGGAACGCCCAAAAAGACATCCGCACTGCGTTGATACAACTGGCACGATAGCTCACCATTGGCAACGTAAAACTGAAAAAACGCATGGCAAGGCGGCAGTTTCATCTTGGGAATCTCTGCCACGTTCCACGCGTTCACGATCAAACGTCGCGAATCCGGATTGGTTTTGATTTGGTCAACGACTTGTTGAATTTGATCAACCGTCTGGCCATCGGCTCCCAGCCAAGACCGCCACTGCGAACCATAAACAGGGCCCAAGTCACCGTTTTCGTCGGCCCACTCGTTCCAGATCCGCACGCCATTGTCTTGCAAATAGCCCACGTTCGTGCTGCCACTCAAAAACCAGATCAGTTCGTGAATGATGCTTTTGAAATGCAGCTTTTTCGTCGTGACCATCGGAAACGAATTCCGCAGATCAAACCGCATTTGATAACCGAAGACGCTGCTAGTGCCCGTGCCGGTACGGTCTGACTTGACGACGCCGTGGTCGAGAATATGCTGGAGTAGTTGGTGGTATGTTTGCATACCAATTTTTACACCGGCAGCCCTGTTTGACCAAGTAGAGGAGGGCGGTTGCAAGCCAATTTTGGCAGGGCTTCGGACGTATTGACCGCGACTTTTTAGATTACCACCGAATCTGACCGCGGGTATCGCAAACCAAACGGCTTTTAAACAAAAAAGCTCTAATGATTTGCAGGTTTGGACGTTACCTAAGCTAAGCCATCGAAACTTTCAAAATATAAAAGGCAAATCAAATGAACCTAATTTTTAAAATCGCAATCGCTGTATTCCTGTTTGGGTTCTTTGGAGCAGCGCAGGCTCAAGACGAAATACAGCTACCAGAAGCCAAAACGACTGTCGTTTTTTAATGGATAAAGCAGGTGGATTCCGCCTGCGTCCACCCACAGACTGGGGTCAGAAAACCATCCCTTCAAGTTTTTGCAGACGGCCGCGTGGTCAACAATCCTAGCTCTCCTAAAGGAGAAACCTACGAATTCCAGCTAACCGAAAAACAGCTGAATACCTTTTTGACGCAAGTTGTTATTGAAAACAAATTCTACGAACTAAATAACGACGAGATCACCAAAGAAATGAAATTGGCCGACCAACGCGTTACCGAGGTGCACCCTAGTGTAAAAAGAATCCCGCGCCGTAGAGTCGCCGATGCACCGAGCACCGTAATATCGATGGGACTGACTCGTGGCTCCAACTCAGTCAGCCTCTATGCCTCCTCCACCATAAAAAAGTCGTACCCAAAAATTGAAAGCATA
>CAZHCH010000007.1:48150-66980 GCA_964530985.1 uncultured Pirellulaceae bacterium
CAGCCTCTATGCCTCCTCCACCATAAAAAAGTCGTACCCAAAAATTGAAAGCATACAGAGATTCGCAAAAATTGAAAAAATCGCCAAGCTGTTAGTTCAGGTCGCGGTCGCAGGCGGATATGAAAAAGTTGAACGTGCGATGTTGAAAGTGAACAAGCGACTGCAAGAAAAAGGACTTCAATCAATGACGCTCCAAGACCTACAAAGTTGTCGACAAAAAAATGATAAATTGACAATTAGGTTCAATAAAAAATTCTATGAAGAAAACGGAAGCTGGCGAGATTGGATCAACGCAAAATTCATCATCATCGATGGCGATGATGAAGCAGTCGAAATCGAATCGAACATGGCAGAAAAAAAGAGTCCACAAGCTTAAGATTCTAGCAGGGTACAGTACAAGTAATGGAACTGGACTTCCGGAGGTAACGCCCCTAAAGTCACCAAATATTTTACCTACCGTTATCCGCCAGCCAATTTAAAACTCGATCAACGCCCTCGCATCGATTAACATATTCCGTATGTTTTTTTCGCCACTCATTCGAGCATTGCAGTTACCACTGGTAGGGCTTGCCAATTGTATCCAAAGAGTGTGTGTGAATCATGTTTCGTTGGAACAAACCGATGACAAACCACACGTACTGAAACGACGTCTTTGGTTTGCCTGGGTTTTGATTTTCCCAGCAAACATCGTCTTTCGTTTTCGCCAAGTACCTTTGAAAGTGCTCCACAACGGCGAGTGGATTCGCTGGGAACGAACAGTTAAATCGAAACTACGAAACGAAGTGATCTTAACTGGCACTGCGCTTCGTTGCGAAACAATCTCGGGCCAGCCGTTGAGCGAACTACTTGCCGATCGATTGCAAAAGTGGCTGCGGGAACCCAATTCAGCCAAAACTGAATCTGCTGAAAGCTTGGCCTACCTAAAAACGGCAACCATAGCTTTGAAAAACTTGCACAAGATCTCCGTGCAACAAGACGGTGGCAAGCCTTCGGTCATGCTGAGCCACGGGGACGCGTCAATTTCAAATGTGATGTATTGTGCGAACACCAGTCGAGCCGAATGGTTCGACTTCGATCTCCGCCACGATCTTCAAATCGATGCAGATCAACGATCTGCCGATGACTTGCGATCACTACTATTTTCTGCCGGCTGCTTTTTACGCGAAGAAGACTTAGAACCGCTGGTGCAAATGGTCAAACACGAATATCAATGTGAACGTGTTTGGACGGCCTTGCAAAATCAGCTCTCTAGCTCCCGGTTTTGGCTGGATCTATTTCATCTTTCACAGACTCGCCGTTTAAAACGACGATCCTTAACGGCAGGACTAGCGCTGCCATTGGTCGAAAAAACTTTGGTCGATTTAGTCTTGAAAGCGGATTGATTGGCCGACCGTTCAACCAAAGTTAGTCACTACCGAACCAATCTCTTCATCAGCCGCATGTTGCAAACGCTCAAGGAGCCACCGCGGCATCTTCGTTACGTCTCTTACAATCGGAACAATTCACAACCGATGCAGGTACCAAAGTGCTTTCTGCTGGCGTGGGTCTCAAGTCGGTTGAGGACTTGGTTCGATACGAAATTCTGTAAAAGTTATTGGCAAGAGAGATTTTTCTTGTAAGCCCCCCTCTCCACTGGCATATTAAATGCGACGCAACTCTACGATGACCTTGGGTTTCGTACTTATTTTCCTCGGTATCCAATTTGCGCTAGTTGACTCCTACCAACTTACGCCGCGGTTCGCAAATTTTTTAGCTGAGCAACGTACCAACACGCAAATACCGCAGCAGCAAGTCCCGCCCAATCTGGGCCAACAATCACCGTACAGCCAAATTGGTTACCAAGTTCCCTTGCAACTACCGCCTGTCGCAGCAAACATTTATTCAGCTCAAAGAACTATCGCACCACCACGTTGGCTTTGCTGGCCCATGTTGTTCTGTGGAACAGTTGTGCTATTGCATGGTTTGGCAAAGCCCCATAATCACTAAACCGTCTTTGATTTTCCTTAAACCGTAATTGAACCAATAACTGAGACCACCGCTTTAAGATCCACCGATAATATTTCCGATTGGCGATTAACAACATAACGCATGCTCTTTTCGGAAGTCAGAGCATGCGATTAAAACACTAGTAGAAGCGTTTGAGAACGAGAGCCTGGTCGCTCTTTCAAAGACGCTTTCAGCTAGTGTTTTTTTTATTCTGCACGCTCTTGTGGCCGATATCTTGTACAAGACAACCAACCTATTAGTCATATCATGTGCCCTTTGTCGCTACCAATGAACTCACAAACACGGTTGGAAGTGTCGGCGTGCCCGTTTAGAATGGAGCTTACGAATCGTCGCACAATATTTCGGGTTTTCCGGTGAATAAGCAATATCATGACTGACCTCCAATGCATTGAAATCGACTCAATCAGCAACGTGTCAGTCGTCAAACTCAAAGACGAGAAGCTAATGGCCCCCGCACAAGTCGAAACCTTGGGAGATGAACTACTTTCGTTAGTCGAAGGTGAACGCGCTCAAGACGAAGCCAATGTTTTGATCAACTTTGAAAACGTGCGTTTCTTTTCAAGTGGAGCAATCAACAAGTTGATCGTACTAGAAAAGCGGGTACGAGCACGTGGCGGTCAAATTCGGCTTAGCAACATGCGGCCTGAGGTTCGTGACTTGTTTAGCTACACAAATCTCGACTCAATGTTTGATATTCGCGGCAATCAGGCGGAAGCGATTCTAGCGTTCGAACAGACTCCCGATGAATAACATATCAACTCAAAGCCATTGCCTAACCTGCTTACGATTGAGTTAAGACAAGGCTTTTAAAATAGTGTTTCATAAACAGACTAATTAGATAACACCTGCGAATTTTGTATGCCTTTGAAATGGAAATACGATCAACGAATCGCCTCTGACCCGGATCTTTGCGCTCCCATTATCACTCAACTGCTGGACCAACTGACACTCCACGCTTGGTCGAACAAAGACGCGTTCGGAATCCACATGGCGATGGAAGAGGCAATCCTTAACGCGATTCATCATGGTAATGAGTGTCGTTCTGGAACGTTCGTGCATGTCACAATAGAACTGGATAACTTACAATTCAAAGGAACGATTACCGATGAAGGCGCCGGGTTCGATCCCGAGGCGGTGCCGGACCCCACTGAAGATCAGAATTTGGATAAATGCAGCGGTCGTGGTGTGATGCTGATCAAACACTTTGTAGATGAAGTAATTTACAACGCCCGTGGCAATTCAGTTTCACTCAGTAAAACTAAAACCTCGTGAACACTAGTAAGAACGCACTACATCGTCGCAACACCTCCTAACCTTCGCCGCAACACGGCCAACAATAGCCCTATCCTATGAGCGATTCGATTGAAGCCGACGAAACTAGTTTGGAAAAACTTCGCGAAGGCGGGCTTAGATCCAGTAGCTTTCAGGGGCTACTTTGGACACAGTGGTTGACCAGCATCAACGATAACGTCTTTCGTTGGTTCGTTGTCGGTGTTGGCAAAGCCCAATTACTACCAGAGTACTCCAGCTATATTTTGGCGTTCGGCGCAATTTTGTTTACGCTGCCATATATTCTGTTCGCTCCAATTGCCGGTTGGCTGGCCGACCGCTACTGCAAACGTCACGTGATCATCGGTTGTAAGATCGCGGAGATCGTGATCATGGCACTTGGTATCTTGGCGATCTTTTTTCAGGGTGAACCGGAACCCTCCAAAGGGGTCGACCCAACTTTGTACCTACTGATGTTCGCCGTTTTTTTAATGGGTGCTCAAAGCGCATTGTTTGCGCCAGCCAAAGTAGGATCGCTGCCAGAGCTGCTTTCAGAAAAAAACATCACCTCCGGCAACGCGATCTTCAACGTCGCGACTCTAACGGCCACCATCATTGGCATGGTATTGGGCGGCTTGCTGGCTGACTGGACGGACCGAGGGCAAGCAAACTTGGGCTTGGCCGCGGCTGTGCTGCTGGGAATCGCTATCGTCGGAACACTGCTAAGTCTTTTAGTGCGGACATTGCCAGCGGCCAACCCGAAGTCGGTCTTTCCTGTCAACCTTCCGAAAATGTTGTTCAAAGACATTTACCAACTATTCAAATTTCGATTCCTATTTCGCGTCGCCTTAGGCGTTACCTTTTTCTGGGCTGTGGCGGGGCTGATTCAATCCAACATCGACATCTTCAGCAGTGAAAATGGCGGCTTGCTCGAATCTGACAGAACACCCTATTTGCTGGCCGTCATAATTGGTATCGCTCTAGGAAGTATCCTTGCTGGTCTCGCCTCCCGAGGCAGTATTGAACTGGGGCTAGTGCCACTAGGAGCCATCGGCGTTGGTTCATTCAGTATTTTACTGGCGTTTTCTCCTGCTGATTTCATCGGTGACTCGATCTGGGCTTGGCCGTCACTGTACGTCTGCTTTTTGCTAACAGGATTAGGAATGTCGGCGGGATTATTCGACACTCCGCTAACCTCGTACTTGCAATTCAACAGCCCGATCGATAAACGAGGAACCCTATTGTCGGCCACCAACTGTTTGGCGTTTTCAGGAATCCTTGCGACGTCAGCGTTGTTGATATTGTTCACCAAACCTACGTTTGTCGGCTCAGTTAGCAACCTGCCAGTTTCAATCACTTCAGCCGGCTTAAACGAACAACAAGCAGCGATTCTGGCCACCGCCAAGACCCAACTTTTAGAAACCCCAATCCACCACAAAACGATCGGAATCGCTCCCATCGTCAACCAGCTTCCCGAAGCCATTCGCCCCGCCGCAATCACGGAACTGACCTTGGCAGACCTAGATCGACGTGAGGACGCTCCAGACTTAGGTACCTACTGGAACGAATTCAAACTTCCAGCCGATCAACGGACAAACCTCACTGCAAAACAAGCAACCCAATTAGATTCGCACGAACGATCCATCGGCAAACAACTACGACAGATAATTTCTCAAGCAGGCAACTTGCCGCTGATGACAGCCCGACAAATCTTTTTGTTTATCGGCGTGATTACAATTCCCGTAGTTCTCTACGCAACATACATGCTGGGCCGAAAATTCCTCCGACTATTGGTGTGGGGTCTGTTGGCTTCTTTGTACAAAATCAAAGTCACCGGATCCGAAAAGATCCCCTCGCAAGGTAGTGCGGTTGTTGTCGCCAATCATACGTCTTGGCTGGACGGTGCCTTACTGCTAGTACTGGTGCCTCGTATCCCTCGCACGATCGCATGGGCAGGTAACTTCAGCGGAAAAATTCTCGAGCGATTCGCTAACTTCTGCGGTGTGATCCTAATGGGATCCGGACCCAAATCTATCAAACGTGGCCTCTTTCAAGCCCGAGACGTTCTAAACAACGGCGAAGTACTAGGCGTCTTTCCCGAAGGTGGAATTTCTCGTGAATGCCAAGTGCGAACCTTTAAACCAGGATTAAAAATGATCCTGAAAAAAGTCGAACCGACTTCGATCTTTCCGGTTTACTTTGATGAAATTTGGGGCAGCAACTTCAGCTACGTCAGTGGTAAGGCGTTCCGGCGCTGGCCGTTTCCGCTGCGTCGCCCAATTTCGGTTCACATCGGTGACCCAATCCCCAGCGACAGCAGTATGTTTGAAATCAGACAAGCAGTTCAAGAACTAGGAGCAAAAACGATGGACAATTACGCGGGCAAATTCGTTGCACCAGTAGCAGCATTCGTATCGGCATGCAAAGCAAGCAAATTCCGTTCGAAAATCGGTGACTCAACCCAACAAGAAGAAACCGGCGGCAAACTGCTGACCCGCGCACTGGTGCTACAACGCTTGCTCCGCCGCGAAGTCCTAGACGCCGACGAAAACCATGTCGGTGTACTGATCCCACCCACAGTCGGCGGTGTCATCGTGAACCTCGGCCTGGCTTTGGACAAACGCGTTGCCATCAACTTGAACTACTCGTTGTCCAATGACTTGATCAATCATTGCGTCAAAGACGCTGGCATCAAAACGATTTTGACTACGCGAAAAGTTGCCGATAAATTCAATTTCGATTTTGATTGCAAGGTCTTTTATCTGGATGACCTGAAAGAAAAAGTCACCAGCATGGACAAGGCCGTGTCGGCAATGCACGCTTTCGCAACGCCCGGTTTTTTGCTGAAACGCTTACTAGGCTTACACACGATCAAGGCCGACGACGTGCTAACCATCGTTTTCACCTCCGGTTCAACCGGTGTACCCAAAGGAGTGATGCTAACCCAACAGAATGTGATGAGCAACGCACGAGGCATTCGTAAGGTTGCGTCATTGCACTCCAAAGATACCATCATTGGCATCCTTCCATTTTTCCACTCGATGGGCTACACCGTCACGCTCTGGGTACCCATGGTGTCCGAAATTCGCGGCGTCTATCACTTCAATCCATTGGACGCAAAAGTAATCGGTAAACTGGCTCAAAAATTTGCCGGCACTATCCTTGTTGCGACACCAACATTCTTACGTTCCTACATGCGTCGTTGCACACCCGAACAGTTTGCGGCATTGGAAATGGCGATCGCCGGTGCCGAACGATTACCGAATGAACTGTGCGACGAATTTGAAAAGAAGTTCGGCGTCCGTCCGGTTGAAGGCTACGGCACCACCGAACTGGCTCCCGTCGCGGCGGTGAACATTCCTTATTCTCGTCAATCCAAAAAAGACTTCCAAATCGAAAGCAAAGAAGGAACCGTCGGTCGTCCGATGCCAAACTGCTCCGCCCGAATTACTGACTTGGACACCGGCGAACAACTCGGCCCCAACCAATCCGGAATGCTCTGGATTTCAGGTCCCAACGTGATGAAAGGCTATCTGAACCGCGAAGACGCGACCGCTGAAGTTTTGGTTGATGGCTGGTACAAAACCGGCGATGTGGCGATCATCGACGACGACGGATTTATCCAAATCACCGGACGAATGAGTCGTTTTTCGAAGATTGGCGGCGAGATGGTGCCACATCTAAAAATCGAAGGGATCCTCAGTTGCGCGCTCGACTCAACTCCCGACGATGACTCCGATGACCATTTGCTGGTCGCCGTCACGGCGGTTCCAGACGCGAAAAAAGGCGAGCGATTGATCGTCCTGTACACTGTCAAAGATGCTTCCGTCGAGGATATGCAAAAGGCGCTTAAAGACGAAAACCTGCCAAACATCTTTATCCCTTCCGCTGACAGTTTTTTCTTGGTCGACAGCTTACCGCTGCTCGGCACCGGTAAACTGGACTTATGCGGAATCAAAAACAAAGCTCTGGAAGTTTGCGGCCAATAAAATAAACGCAAAAACTCATGCTACCAATCACCAGCCTCCAGAACCCGCGTCTCAAAAAAGCAATGCGTCTGCATACTTCGCGTGGACGCAAACAACAATCCCGCATCATCATCTTCGGCCAACGAGAGATCGGTCGAGCGATCGATGCGGGTGTAAAAATCGTAGAAATCTTCGCCGAAGATTCCGCAGTCGGGCTCGTTGAACCGTTAACCTCACGTCTACTAGCTTGCGAGTTTTTTTCGATTTCCGAAACGTTGATGCAGCGACTTCAGTTCGGCGATCGCAGCGAAGGGTTGGTAGCAATTGCCGAGCGTCCTGAAACCGACCTGACAGACTTTCCGACCGACCGAAAAGCGATCGTTGTACTTGAGCAAGTCGAAAAACCCGGCAACCTTGGCGCGATTGTCAGATCCATTGACGCTTGTGGAAACGGCGGTTTAATTTTAGCCGATCCTAAGTGCGATGCCTTTCATCCTAACGCAATTCGCTCCAGCACCGGCGCAACATTTGACTTGCCAATCGCAATCGGAACCAACGAAGCCGTTCAAAGCTGGTTGGCCGAACAAGGCTACTCCGTACTGACGGCGTTTCTGGAAGACGCTCAAGATTTCTTTGACCAAACACTCGACGGCAAGGTCGCCATTGTACTGGGCAACGAAGCTAACGGGCTGACCGACACCTGGCGAGGAAGCGGTTTCCAACCGGTCAAGTTACCCATGCACGGTATCGCCGACAGCCTGAACGTGTCAGTCACCGCATCGGTGATGCTGTACGAATCGATGCGTCAGCGCGACGCGTCAAATTAATCACGAGATCACAAAGACCCCTTTGAGTTTAACGACGAGCCGGCAGACGACGGCATTTCTCACAGAGCTTCGTCAAACGATCGCCTTGCAGACCGTCATTAAAAGATTTACCCTGAGCGATGCCTATCCTTTTTCGACGCCCGACTAATAAGTCGAAGCAATCGCATCGCACAACTGTTTCATATTGCTCGAATTAATCCCAGCAATATTGATTCGGCCACTCCCCAACGCGTAAATCGAGTGCTCGGTTTGTAACTGATCGACTTGCTCCTTCGTCAGCCCCGAAAAACTAAACATCCCGCGTTGTAAGTTGATGTAATTAAAATCGCGGCTAGGCAATCGCTCGGTCAACTGACTGACAAAGTCACTTCGCAACTGAATGATCCGCTCGCGAATCTCCGACAGCTCGGTAATCCAATTGGCTCGCAAATCATCGTCGTTCAAAATTGTGTCAACGATTGACGCGCCGTGCAGCGGCGGATTCGAATACATCGTCCGGATCATCAACTTGATCTGGCTCTGCATCGCAGTCGCAGCTTCTTTGGTTTTTGAAATCGCTGTAATTCCACCAACACGCTCGCCGTATAAACCAAAGTTCTTTGAAAATGAATTGCAAACGATCGCCTCATGCCCCGCGGCTACGAAATTCCGAATCGGCGCTGCATCAGCATCCACTGACTCGCCGAATCCTTGGTAAGCAAAATCAAACACCGGCACCAATCCCTTTTCCACGATCAAATCGCATAGCTGTTTCCATTGATCTGAAGTTGGATCCACGCCCGTCGGGTTATGGCAAACCGCATGTAACAAAATCGCTTCGCCAGCGGTCGCCGATTGCAAACTGGCGAGGACTTTATCAAATCCAATACCTGTGCCCGAATCGTCCAAGTAGTCGTACTTCTTCACTTCCAAGCCAGCAGTTGCAAAAATCTTGGCATGATTCGCCCAAGTTGGATTGCTCATCCAGATCGCTGAAACGTTAAACACCCGCTTCAGAATCTCTCCCGACAAACGCAACGAAACTGTACCGCCAGGAGTCTGAGCAGTACAAGAATACACGCTGCCTCCCTCAAGCAATTCGTCGCCCAAAATCAATCGCCCGATTGCCCCGCGATAGCTCGGCGAACCGTCGATCGGCAGATAGCTTTTCGTGCCACGACTGGCCAGCAGTTTCTTTTCCGCTTCATAGACCGTGTTCATCACCGGCGTCTTGCCAGATTCGTCTTGGTAGACACCAACAGACAAATTGATTTTGTTCGGATTGGTATCTTTTTTGAACTTCTCGATTAGACCAAAGATTGCATCCGGCGGGTTTAGTGGGGCGTTTTCAAACATCTTGTCTTTCGTCGACTCGATTCGAATTGATTAACAAATTCAAATTTATATTCTAGTGAACCGCTGCTAACTCTGGTGCCAATTCACTGGTCAAAGCAAATTTCCAAGGGCTGGCTAACAACCAATTTACGGGCTAAAACAACCACTTCAAGGAACCACCACTCATACAAAAACGGCGAAGGCAGAATTTAGCCGACATCGTAGCATCGATCCGAAGCCATCAAAAGCGGTAAAGACGCACTGTTTTTTGGTCGCTTGGCTCACACGAATGAATTCAACCAACATGAACTCGACCAACGATTCATATACCACAGAAACACGGTCTCCCTCTCTTGGAGCGGTCGTGCTGTGTGGTGGACAAAGCTCCCGTCTGGGCGTTGACAAAAAAGAGCTGATATTTGGCGGAAAAACGTTTCTAGAAACCATTGTGCAAGCCTTGACGTCCGTTACACAACAAATCGTACTCGTTGGTAACGTCGACCCAAATCGGCACCAGCTTTCCGATTCGGTTTCGATCACACAAGACAAACGTGCCAACAAAGGGCCGCTAGAAGGGATCCACGTTGGCCTAAAAACACTGGCCAGCGACTGCGATTACGCGTTTGTCAGCAGTTGCGATGTGCCGTTATTGACTGGGGATTTGGTAGAATTTCTATTCGCACGAATGGGCAATCGCGACGCAATTGTCCCAACCAAAGGCCCTCGTAAGTACGGTATGACCGCGATCTATCACACTAAGTTACATGCGGCCATCGACCAGCGAATCCAGCAAAACAAACTACGAGTATGTGATCTTGCCGAAGGTTTCGACGTTGCGAACATTGACGCTGAAGCATTGCGCGTCGTTGACCCGGAACTTGATACCTTGACCAACATCAACTCGGCCGACGACTATTTTCGCCTGCTAAAGCGGTTTGGCCAGCAGTGCCCTGAAAAACTTCTGCAAAAACTAAAGTTGAAATAAATTCCCGCTTAAAGACCGACTAAGCAACCAGTCGCTTTCGATTTGTTTATCCAACTTATAGTTATTTATCGTTGCCCGGCTGACTTACAATGCCAGAAACACATTGCCCTGATAGATCAAATTGGTTGAAATGCAAATTCGGAATGTTGGCTTGCAATGGGTACTGGTGAGGTCGAGGGGCTTCCATGGCCAATGTTTGCTTAGCGATACGATGGATCGATTCGATGGAAGCGGTTCTACCCAAACAATAAATTGGCTCGCCGTGAATCACTTTCAAACAAACGCCAACGGCCTGACAAGGCCGCTTAATAACCAATCTCAACTGTCGTAACTTCTTGTTGCGACGCAAAAACCGCAAGAGCGTTGGTGCATCAGCGATATCCAAAGGCTCACTGCACATCAACAAGTCAATTATTTCTTGCCGGCCGATTGCGATCGCTTGATCAGAGCTGTTAGCAACTAGGACACGGTACCCGAAAGCACTCAAATCGTTGGCCGTTTCAAAAACTGCTTCAACGTTGGTGTCGACCAGCAAAAGCGAAGGTTGAGTTGACTGTGTCATGTCATTACCAATAAGCGAACAAGCTTTAGGCCACCTATATCTTTTCGGCTAACCTGCCGTCAAAGTTTACCGACAATACAAATTGTCGCGTTGCCAGCACAACTGATACTACCTGCCAACTTGCACTCACCAACGCTGCTATCCGTTCATTCCACACAATTAAAATCAGTTGATTATTGGTACTGACAGGTAGTAGCCCAAAACCAAACCGAACCCGAGTAGCTGAAAAAACAGCCAAGACCGGTCCAATGGTCAGGAAACGATCGACTGTTATCAACCGACTCGCAAAGTAGTGAATATTAAATCAACCGGTAAAACGATTGTGGTTGCGGCAATTGGATCGTCGAAGCGAACACTGAGCGAAATGCTTCGTCGCATCTCTAGCTACAACCGCATGCCCAAATACCCCGCGGAACGACCAACTCACTTGGAGAATCAAATGTACATTCAAACTCTTCGTCTTGCCGCCATTATGGCGGTACTCGCCATCGCAATCCCTGTCTCAGCTCAACACGGCGTCCATCAACTCTTCCATGGTGGATTCTCGCCAGAAAACTGCGGACGTAGAATCAGTCAACAACAAGCTGAAAATCTGTGGGCCGGATACTGCACCGAAAATTGTGGCTATCAAGGTGACCAATGCCACACTGGAAGAAAAAAATGTGCGTTATGCAATAAAGTTCGCGGTGGACATGGTGGTGGCACTAACGCTTGCTTTAGCTACCCAACTGGTGGAATTGGATGTGATGGCGGTGGTTGCCATGGCTCTCGACATGGTGGTGGGTGTCTTGGTTCCCGACATGGTGGCGGTGGTTGCCATAGCGCTCGGCATGGTGGTGGGCGTCTCGGCTCTCGACATGGTGGCGATGGGTGCCATGGTTCTCGGCATGGCGGCGGTGGTTGCCTTGGTTCTCGGCATGGCGGCGGTGGTTGCCATAGCGCTCGGCATGGTGGTTGCAAGAAAGGTGGGTGCAAGCTTAAAGCTTTATTTGGCAACTGCAAACTATTTGGCGGCTGCTGCAAATTTAGTAAAAGCGCCCAACAGTGCGGAACAAATGGAGCTTACTTTGGTGAAGCAGTGGGCTATCAGTACGGCACTAGCGGAATGCAGAGTTGCGTGTCTTGCAACTCCTGCGGCTCATTCAATGAATTGGCCCCAACACCTGCCATTCAGCCTTTTAGCATTCCCGGTACTGCCTGCAACATGTCGCCAATTCAACCAAATGTTTCAAACATACCAATGCAAGGCGCACCGATGATGGCTAAGCCAGCCTTCGGCACAATCGATGCCCTTATCATGCCATCGCCAAACTAAGCTGAGCTACTTATGTGAACTTGGACTGCCTAGCGATCAAATACGACGCTTATTGACCAGTCACATATTGCTTTAGATAAAAGGACGCCAAGACTATTCTTGGCGTCCTTTTTATTTAGCTCTTCCAACATTCAGTGGCCCGCTGGACCACTTACAAAGCCGCTGGCAAATCCCGTCGCTCAAAATACCGCAAGCCGATAAAGTACATGACCATCGCCAACAATAACGGCAGCACGCAATTCGGCAGTAAACCCAAGGATGCAATCGATCCATCAGGACGGTAGCGGTACAGCCAAAGCACTGTCTCAGGCATCGCTTGAAAACGTTCAATCGATCCTGCCGGATGATACAAACCAAAGATGCACCAGTTTTCCATCCAGCTAAAACGCTCAGACCCTTTTCCCACAACTTTCATACTGGCATTGGCAAAAAAGAAAGCCGCCAACACTCCAAGCGAACGCCAACGATAGCGATCAAACGCTGAACACATCGCCGCGAATCCAGCAAAGAAAACCGACACGCAAAACACGTTCAGTACGCCCGGGAAAAACATCACCGGATTGACATAATTCGCCAAACGATTGACCTCTACCTTTGGCTCAAAAAACTGCAGCGGAATCTTGACGGCGTTTTCAAAATCAACTTTCTGTTCTTCGAAGTCAACCGCAGGGAGATGAATCACTGGATAAGTCGACTCTTTGACCGTCGCTGTCCACACCCCTGCAGCCATTCCCAGCCATAGTACCAACGCTAATAGCAGCAACCCCATTACAGTATACTTCGCGTGTTGCAAATACACCTCTCGCCGACAAACAGGCTGAGCCAACAACATCTCCATTGTCCCACGACTAAGTTCGCCACTTACCACGTCTGAACCGCGAACCATCGCCCAAGCGGCCAGCAGTGAAATCATCATTGGTTCATCAAAACCCGTCGACGTGCGTCCCAAATACGACACCAACCAATCAAAATCAACTGAAGCAAACTGACGCCAATCAGACGGCAACAAATCAATAATCTGACGAAATTTGCTCGTATCCAATTCACAAACCACGGTCACACGAAACCAACCAAAAGCAAACAGGCCGATCGCAATGGCCACGAACAGCAACCAACTTTCGCTCAAATACTTTTTCCACAGTGGATTTCTCATTCGTTGCCCTCCGCCGATCCAGCACTTTGGCCTTTGCTGGCGGTCGCAACAGAACCCAGCTCAAGCGATCCCGGATAATGAAAGCGTTCATAAACGCTTTGCAATCCCACCGGTCCAACGGAAACCTTTTCCAACGGCAACGTCGCCAACCAACTCAAGGCATCGGTAAGCTCACCCGAGAATTCAATCTGCAACTGACGACCGGACAACTCAACCTGCATCTCTTCCGCCAACGACTCGGGAATCGACAATCGTTCACCAGCAAAACCTTCACTAAACGTTCCTTGAATTCGATGCCGACGATTGAATTCAGCCATCGGTTGCACATGAACCAATTGCCCCTTCCGCATCATCGCCACGCGATCGCAAATCGCCTCAATCTCAGTCAGCACATGAGACGAAAAGATCACCGTCTTGCCAGCGGCTTTGGCTTCACTGACCATCGCCAACACTTCGGCTTGTACGGTTGGGTCGAGATTTGCTGTCGGTTCGTCCAAGATCAACATCGGAACGTCGGCGGCAAACGTAATCGCCAGCGCCAGTTTTTGCCGCATCCCCGTCGACATCAAACCAACCCAGCGTTTCAAATCTAAATCCAGCCGGTCAGCAATCGCCAAACCCCGTTCAAATCCAGCTCGCTCGGCGTCAGTACTGCGGTGCCGAAAACTCAACTGTTGCCTCAACGCCCGCTTAGCCCGCATCAAACCGTACATCCGCGCGTCGCCCGGCAAGTACGACACCAATCGATGCACGTCCACTCGGTCAGCCAAACAATCCAAACCTCCGATGATTGCCCGGCCTGACGTCGGTCGCAGGTACCCCATCAACGTACGAACAAACGTAGACTTGCCAGCTCCATTGGGGCCGATCAAACCCAGTACTTCGCCTTCGGCAATTTCCAAAGAGACACGGTCAAGCGCAAGAAAATCACCAAAGCGTTTGGTAAGTTCATTCGTTTTGACAAACTTTGTTTGAGAAGAAACCACAGAGTTACCGCAACGGAGCCTTCCCCATCAACCGACGTAGCATTCCGATTTGTCCTGCATGAATCATTTCATGGTCACCGGCAAACAACAACGCACCATACCGAGTTGCATAAGCAGAAGTCGGTGGCCCCAACTCTTCGTCCAACGCGTCACCATCGTAGGTAACGATTTCAGTTCTCATTTGCTGATGCACTTTGTCCAACACCGACAAAATCTCATCAGGCGAAGGATGATTGTCGAAATCCTGCGACGGTTCGGTTCCACGCATGAACAACTTGCGAAACTTACTGGACATCAATTCGGCATCCACTTCCCGATTACGGCCTCGCTGCTGAAACAACGCCAGCCCATACTCGGACATCGCAATGTGCCCCACCTGCCAAGCGATATGCGTTTTAAAATCGCTCGGCATCCAAAACCAATCATCTGGTTGCAAATCGTCCAACAAAGTCATCGTATACTTACGCACGAACTCAATACGACGAACAGCGATTTCCAATCGTTCAGAAACCGGACTGGTAATAAAATATTCGTGATTGAAAATTTCCAAAATTTGGGTGCCTATCAAAAAAATTACGGCCCATCTGAAAACTGTGGTCTACCGGTCTCCACACATTTCCTTCGTCAAGTTGCGCATTAAACGCAGGGCATTTATCCATTGCCAATCGTAGATTATCGCATCGTCTCTCAACAGTCACATTCTTGGTACAAGCAATTTTTCACCTTCGCTTTTCCAACTCGCGACTCGATTCTCAATCAAACTGTGAATTTCGCTTCATTGGTTGACGTTCAACGGCTAAAATAACGTCTCCCATGAAGTTCCTAAACTCAGCTTTTTTCTTGAGAAAAATAATTACCCTCCACTCCACTTTGCTAAAAAGAAATCCAAACACGTGGACGACAATCGCTGTATTTTTTCTCACTTGATACTCAATCCATAAACCACCATCACAATGCCAATCAAAGTTCAATGTAAGCGAGCCGTGGTCGACCCAGACACAGAACAGCGACGTCCCTGCGGACACGCGTTTAGAGTGGCCGATTCACTGGCTGGAAAAGTAATCCGCTGCCCACAGTGCAAACAAGGCGTCCAGGTCGCTGACCCCACAAAAACACCAGCCAAAAAAACTAAACGTCCGACCGCGACAGTTGAATCGATGGCTCCGCTGGCAACCAAGCAAGGCATCATGGAGCAAGAAACTACGAAAGCCTCCCAACAATACCAGAAAGTCAGTGTCTGCAACGAATGTGGCAAACCAGTTGCCGGCGACGTGTGCAAGTCCTGTGGTCATCGAAAAAACAAACCTACCAGCCAATCAATCGACCAGATCAAACCAAATTTGTGCGGCATGCAGCGCTGGCTCTGCCAAACCATTCGGCAAGCACTACCCGTTAAAGCAATGGTCTTGGTGATGCACTTGGCAATGTTGATGATCACCCTACTGGTCGGTGGTTCGACAATTCTCGGAATGACGACTCAAAATGTCTCCATTGTTTCTGGGATCTTATTGCTTGCGGTACTGACAGCCGCCTTGGTTGTTTATCTCGCGTTTACCTTCAAAAGCTATCAGTTTCTAATCCAACCGGGCGCTGAATTGGCTTGGTTTCAAAAACCGTTTTGGAATTTTGTATTGACCCTCGCACGCAGCAAAAACTGGCGCGACTACGATTCCACACTGAGCAACCGAGTGGTAGTAAAGGCAGACGACCCAAAAACAAGCGACACAGATATTTTTGATTTACCACAGATTCGCCATGCTCAGGTAGTGGACCTTGAGAATACGCTCATCACAGACGCTGGCCTGAAATCACTGTATTCACTGAAAAATCTACAATGCCTCGTTTTGCGAAACACACAAGTCACTCCCGCCGAAGTGTACCGGTTTCAACAGGCATTCCCGAATGTATGGATTTGGTATTAACCACTGCTTAGACTTCTAGTCTGTGACTTTTCCAAAGTCTACTCACACAAAAATTCAACGCAAAGCCGCCAAAACGCAAAGAACAATTCAGCAACACTCCTTTGCATCCTTGCGGCTTAGCGTCTTCGCGTTAAACCTCCACCACCACCCTTAGCAAAATCCCGCCCTTTTGGATTCCAAACCGACCAACAACCTTTATGTTCAACAGCGACCAATATCAACTACTCGACTTCGGTCAAAACCAAAAGCTAGAACGCTTCGCCGGTTGTTCAATCAGCCGAACCACGCCCTCAGCCCCTGGTCGCAAACAACAACCACAACTCTGGCAACAAGCCGACCTGCAATACGACGGGCAAAAGAAAAACGATCGCTGGTCAGGTTCACCTCCCGATCCGTGGCAACTCAACTTTGGTCAAACCGACATTTGCTTTGAACTTCGCACCGCACCGACAGGACAAGTCGGCGTCTTCCCCGAACAAGCCGTCAACTGGGATTGGATTCTAAACTCGCCACTCAACCTGAGCGGCTGTAAAGCCCTCAATCTGTTCGCATACACAGGCGGCACCACCTTGGCCTTGGCTGGTCGAGGCGTCAGTGTGACCCACGTCGACGCCGCGCCGAGCGTCGTCAAATGGGCTCGTCGAAATGCTGAACTCTCCAAGCTTGATCAACATCCGATCCGCTGGATCGTCGAAGACGCTGCGCAGTTTGTGGCTCGCGAAATTAAACGCAGCAACCAGTACGACATCATCATCGCCGACCCGCCTTCGTTCGGTCGAGGCCCCAAGGGGCAGACGTGGAAAATCCAACAAGACCTACCGTCGTTGATGTTCGAATTGAACGACTTGTTGAGCGATCAAGCCAGCATGTTGATTTTCAGCAGTCACACGCCCGGCTTTGAGCAGCGACAATGGCGACAACTGGTCGGCGAAGCGTTTTCATTGCCGACTGGCAACAGCGACGCCTTTCAACTCGAACTAGAAACCTCCGCCGGAACAACACTACCTTCGGGACATTGCTTCCGTTGGCAACGCGCGGCAACCTAATCGTTCTTAAAAAACAAATAACGTGGTACCAACGCATGAACTTGATCACCAAAAGCTGTATCGCTTTCCTTGTCCTGATCGCCGTTTCACTGGGGATGGACAATCACTGCCAAGCACACGACATCGCCAAAGAATTTAGCGACGCCGCGACCATCTTTCTAAAATCCTTAGACGATGACCAAACGAAGGCCGTGCAGTTCAAATTCGACGATCCTCTGCGCAGAGACTGGCACTTCATCCCAAAAGAACGTAAAGGCCTGAGCCTCAAACAGATGAAGCCTCACCAACGCGGGCTCGCCATGGCGTTGGTACAAACTGCTCTCAGCCACCGCGGGTACTCAACCTCAATGCAGATCATGGCGATGGAACAAGTCTTACGAGAGCTAGAAAACAACCCACTCAAACGCGACCCCGCCAAGTACCACGTCTATCTGTTTGGCGCTCCCTCGACGGACGCTTCGTGGGGCTGGCGCATCGAAGGCCATCATCTTTCGATCAGTGTGACGATTGTCGATGGCGAGCAAGTCACTGTCACGCCATCGTTTTTGGGAGCCAACCCCGCGACGGTAAAATCGGGCCCGATGACTGGCGTACGAGTCCTAGGCGACATCGAAAACGCTGGCCGAAAGCTAGTCAAGCAACTAACCGCCGAACAAAAATTAACCGCCGTGTTTTCCAACAAAGCACCTCGCGACGTGATCAACGGACCGGCTCGCAAACAAGCCGAAGCCTTAACTCCCGAGGGACTGACCGCCAGCAACATGAGCCGAGACCAACAGGAACTACTGCACAACCTAGTCAACCAGTACCTCAACCAATTCCGAGCAGAACTGGCTGGCGCCGACCGCAAAAAGATCGAGGACGCGGGCTTTGAGAAAGTTAGTTTTGGTTGGGCAGGGCAGATTCAACCGGGCAAGCCACATTACTTTCGCGTTCAGGGTCCGACGTTTATTTTAGAGTACGACAACACTCAAAACGGCGCGAACCATGCTCACGTGATGTGGCGAGACTTCAAAAACGACTTTGGCGAAGACAGCCTGCGAAAGCATTACGAAACTCACCCCCACGGAGCCCAGACAAGCAAGGCGAATTAGTTTTTCAATACAAGCTCGACGCGCAAGCGAGTGCAGTTTTGGGGTGCTATGGTGCATTCCCCTGCCCAGACCGGCGATCAGTTCCACAAAGTAAACCCATGTAAAACCCACTGAAAACAAGTGAACCCTTGGGCTGGTAGCTTGTCAAAAACCAGTGAACCGTAAGAAGCCAATAATCTGATGGTTGACTACTAATCACGACCTTGACATTCGCAAACGATAGGTCTATCTTTCTTGCTCGCTGGTCACGCCAGCATCCCGGTGACGCCCACTCAGCAACAGGCGTCACTCAAAAAACGGGCCCGTAGCTCAGCTGGGAGAGCGCTACACTGGCAGTGTAGAGGTCGTCGGTTCGATCCCGATCGGGTCCACTCTAATAAGC
>CAZHCH010000008.1:0-36516 GCA_964530985.1 uncultured Pirellulaceae bacterium
CTACCTAATACAATCAGTGACAAAGCTGTATTCCAATTGCCCGCGTTTCTAAACGCTTTGACCGGAATGGCCAATCAGTTGTCGAAAATGACCGAATCGCGTTGCTGCCGGGGCAAACTGACCAGCTGATCGTTCGAGCTCGAGATAAGAACTTTGGCGCCAACTTAAAACACCAAACATAAATCGGTTCGCATTGAATTTGCTAAAAAACAATTCCAATGGGTTTTATGTTGGTTAAATACAGCTTGAAGCAGCGGGCAGATTGCATATATTTAGCAAAACCAATTTGCAATCAGCAACCAACCCAGGAGAACCCGGGATTATGAACAGTCAAGAAGTACTCGATCGACTTAAAGCAGGCAACGAGCGGTTTGTCGCGGACAAGCTTGACGGAAAACTGCAATGCAGTTCTCGCCGCAACGAACTAACCAGTGGCCAAGAACCTTACGCGATCATTCTAAGTTGTGCCGACAGTCGCGTTGTTCCCGAATTGAGTTTTGACACCGGACTTGGCGAACTTTTTGTCGTCCGCGTTGCTGGCAATGTAGCCAATACGTCTACCATTGGCAGTATCGAGTACGCCGTCGCACACATCGGCTGCCCACTACTAGTTGTTATGGGACATCAAAACTGCGGCGCTGTTACCGCAGCCATCAGCGGCGGCGACAACGGCTACAATATCAACCATTTACTCGCCCACGTCACGCCTGCGATGACCGCTGCTGGCGAAGGAGCCGACGTGAACGCAGTGGTTAAAACCAATGCTGAACTAACCGCCGCTGAACTATCCGTCCGTTCCAAAATCATTCGTGACGCGGTCGAAGCCGGCAAACTACAAATTGTCCCGGCTTACTACGAACTAGAGACTGGCCAAGTCCAGTTCCTGTAAATCACAACAGGTCTAAAAACTACCAAAGCCCAGCGTGCACCGCTTGCACGCTGGGCTTTGGTTTTTGATCTAGCAGTAACCGGAGTTGCCAGACTTCGGGATGTCCCCTCGCAATACAAGCTCGCAGCGCAAGCAAGTGCATTTAAAAATGACAGATGCACTCGCTCGCGCATCGAGCTTATATCTCGGTTTACTCAAAATCAAACACAATCAAATTTCGTCACTGGCCCGTTTTTCAAGACTCTCTCGCCAAGCGTCCGACAATTGCGGGCACTTGGCCAACGCCAAATCGTCAGCCGGATTGCGAGGCTTCGCAAACAGGATCGCGTTGGCCCGCTCAATCGTCATCCCGTGATCAGGTCGATCGACCAATTCAATGGCATCACCTGCTTGAATCTCTCCCGGTTGCAATACTCGAAAATACCATCCCGTTCGACCAAGTTGTTGCACGCGGACGGCCAGCTTATCAACGTTATTACTTCGCGCAAGCTTCCAACACGGTTCCCGAGGCTGAGAAACCTGTAAGCGACAACTGCCGATCTGAAAAACGTCACCGATACAGACATCGCATTCGGCCTGACCTTCGATAGTTAAGTTTTCTCCAAAACAACCCGCCTCGACCGGCCACTCTGGAAACTCTTGCTGCCAAGCTGCAAAGTGATCACCGCAATAACCATGCACCGCTTTATCGACGCCACCATGATGGACGAGATCCGCTTGTTGATCGCCGACCAAACCGCTTGACCGAACTTCAACCGTCCCATCGACAGTGACTTTTCGGATCGCCGATTGCCATGTCTTCCCGCTTTGATCCGTATACTCTTGAATTTTCCCGACTTGAATCGATCGAACAATAGCTGACATGACAAACAGAACCAATTTGATGGGGGTGCAGTTGCAGGCGAGTAAAGTTAAATTTGACCGCTCCAAAGAGACGATGTCGAGAGGCAACGGAGCTTGCTGCCAAGACCCGTTTGCTTTTTGCAAGATAACTGTCAAATACTTCGCATATGCCTACTCAAACTCGCACCGTATCCCCCGGACCAACCGATCGCAGCGTTGTCACCGCCGACGGACAGACCTTGCAAGTGCCCGCTTGCTGGGAGCTATTACCTCCGGGCGACGCTGGGGTGACTCGCCGAGTCAAATCACGGGGGCCGTCATGGACGGTCAAAGAAAAGAAAGGCCGCCGAATGTTCTCGCGCGGCGTATGGGCGCCGAAGGATCGCATCGCAATGGTCAAGCAAGAATTCGAAGCCGAACGTGGCACCGAAGCCTACGCTAAACGCCGCGCTGCGGACGCCAAGCGACGCAACAAAAAACAAACCCAATACGTCGAAGATTTCAAAGCCGCGGTGTTTGAGTTCTTGGCGTTCAATCACCAACACGAATCACTCGCCCATGACCTCGCCATGGCCGTTAGCCAGCACGCCACCCCCATTGGCAGCGGCACGGTTGCGCGAACGCAACGGATTCCAATTCAACAGCGAGCCGAATCGGCGGTGATCGCATGGATGCGCCACCAAACCACTGCTTACGACAATATGAAAATTGCGAGAGTCAAAGGCCGTCGCCGCGAAGTCCGCCGTATGCTGGCTGAGCGTTCACGAGAGTTGCTCGATTGCTACCGCAAAGGCCACGCCATCGATCCCGCCACCTGCGTATTGATTCAAGCACTAAACAAATAACTTCCGTCAACTTTAATTGTCGCTGCTAAGTCTTCGCCGCCCCAGCCACAACGTGACCAAGTGATCGCAGTACAGCAAGACAATCTGAACGACCAAGTACGCCAACCAAGCGACCCCCACGTACAATCCAGCCGGTCCGATTGCTTTGCAAATAACAACCACCACCGCGACGATGGTTGTTATTTTCATTAAAAATTTGATCGTGATTTTTTGATCCGCAGAAACGAGTGGATCAAAAAAAGGAAACCCTCGGTTCCGATTTCGATAGCCAGCCCAAACCGCCCCCAGATGTCCCACCACAACTGCTAGTATCGCGGTGAATAACAAGAAATACAATTCTTCCAAGTCACCGTGGAGAGACTCCCCTGCAATGACAAATGACAATCCGCCACCTGTAAGACAAAAAAAACCGGTCAAGCCACCGAAAATACCACTCGCTGCCCGACTAGAAATGGGCCCTCTAAAAATCCAGTTAACCAATCGCAATAACAGATAAGCTGGAATCGACATGACGACCCCATAGATCATCGCTACCGAAAATCCAATCACCAAGCAACAAGGAACTGCGATAATCACTTCCGGATCAATCGGAAATATCGAAAACCCAGTAGCGGGCCACCAGTAAGCGAACATTAAAATCGACAGTACAATTGGATAGCAACCGACAGCAAATACGATTCCATACCAAGCAACGGTTAGAGGCTTTTGAGGTGTCCGACGGACAGTTTCCGTTTTCCAATCGTACTCCCAGATCGGTTGTAGGCTGGAATTGGATTTCCCATCCGGCGTCTGCTCGATGGTGGCTGTTCCATTGTCTGAAGAAGTCATGTAATTTGATGAGGGCTTTAGCAACACCTCAGCGATGCCGATTGATTCAAGAACGATCATATACAGACGGTCTGCACAACGGATTGCTTAAACAACGAACTGTCTGGATTACCGTTGTAACCGATTTTTGCAATGAAGCAAATCAATTGACCAAGATCTCGGCGAATGCAACCGCTAACTCACCAATCGAGCGCATTCATTCCTACTTACTACGTTCGGCGTCTGCGACGGGACATTAAGACCGTCAACGCAATCCCGAATTGAATCGCGGTAGACGGCTCTGGAACAGTCGAGGTTACAAGGCCGAAACTTGTATCGGTATCGACACGAAACTGAAACAAACCGTTGCTGCCAGAAATTCCATCACTAAAAGAAATATCAACTCCAGCAAAAATATCACCTTGAGGGGTCGATCCGGCGACTTGAATTTCATCGAAAAAGACGGCGTCGATGTCCTGACTATCCTGAAGATTCGTAAACTCTAGCACATCACGCCCACGAAAAGTGCCAGGTGTGTCTGTAGATACATCGCGGTCAAAGAATGTGTTTGAATCCGCACCGTGCAACGCAAACCGAGTAATATCTGAGCCAGTATTGTTCGTCAAAGAAAACGGAACGGAAAAAGACGAACTATTGGGAGGTAATGTAAACGACCAATTGTTTTGGAAAACCCCGTTGCCTGACCAAATGCCAAAATCCGTCGAGCCATCTTCAAAATAAACCATGATCTCCAAGCCGACCATGTCTGCAGACGTAGTGAATGTACTCGCAATTCCACCAATTTCGTGGGTGACGCCCGGTATTGAACTATTGACCAAACTACCCACCAATGACTGCGCCGACATCAGTACAATGCAGCAAGCAAGCGGCAATCGTAGATAGCGGGCAGAAGTGTACATGAACAGATAAGAATGAGGTAGCGAGAGATTAATGGAAAAGGCAAGCTAATCAGTCTGACCGATGATGACCGGAAAATGCTTCTGACTGGAGATAGCTCTTCTCAAGTGTGGGAGACAAATGAAGCAATGCAGTGTTTTTTGAACCAATGCTGCAATTTCACAACCAATTCGTACCGGTTATAACGACCATTCCGACTTTGCCTGATCAACGCTAAATACGTACGTAGAACGATACCACCTGAGGCAGTGGGATGTCGCTAGCCAAGGCCTGAACTCCGGCGAGCCCAGCTACGACAAAAGAACGCCACTTTTACAGACCAGCTGAATCCAAATGGCGTGTAGATTATTCGCGTTGATTCACAACCCGCGCTGACCAACAGTGAATAGCTATGAGTTAAAATAACGCTAAGCCACTAAAGGACCCAGCTTTGGTCCATGCAAGACGTTCTCTAAAAACCTATTGGCCGGAGATTAGTCGAATAGGAAACGCGATCAGAGATTTGAAAAATTTTCCGCCTGCAGTGACATTCGGAAATGGCCGCGCCACGTTACCCCGTTCAATCTGATCGTCTTCGAAATACAACTTTCGATGTCGTAATCCTGGCTGGCTCCAGCCCATAACAAGCGTTGGCTCGTATCGTTGTTGCCCATGCGAATAGTTTGTATTTCCTGCGATTTGCTCTAGAGCAAGATCTTCGCTTAATAAACCACTTGGGTCTGGCTGGCGCAGATCTTTCAGGGGATTATTGAAGTTCGGCGCATTTTGTATCGCAGGCGACACCAAACTAATCCATTTTTCAGGGTGACTTGAAATCGGTGATTGCGAGAATGCTTGGCCGGCCGAGCAGTTTGCCAACAGTAATGCCACCATTAGCCCGAGCAGTTGGAGAGACCGTTGTCTACGCGATGACGACAAGCGTTTCACAGAGATTAACACGATGGATACCAGCGAACGTTGATTTCGTGGACTTGAGTTCATTAGGATAACTTTCAAAGTGGAAACCAATTGCTACAAACCGCAACGACACAACGCGAATCGCTAATTACTATCAAACATGTTTCGTCGCAACGGTTGCCTCAATTCCGGCTCGCGCTCGGTGTCTTGAGGCAGCGGCTTGGCAGTTTCAGCGGCTGGATTAGTTGGCGTAGGCACTTTAGATCGAGGCCGCCGCGTACGCGAGTTTGTTTTGGAAGTTGTCGACGTAGATGGCGATGGCACTGATTGTTCAACCGTAGTGTTTGATTGACGCGGAATTTGCGGGGATGTTTGTTCGAACGACGAATAATTCTGAGCTATTGGTCCAGTTGTCGTCAGATCAGCTGCCATCAGCGAATCAAATTCCGCAAAAGCAGCGTCAGCTTCTCCAAACTGAATGTTGTGATATTGAAACAAAGTCCCTTGCTCGAAGTGAATCGCTTTCACCGCCAACATATACTCGACCTGCGATTGGAAAAATTGCAACTTCGATTCAATGACTCGACGCTGAGCTTCCAGCACTAGATCAATCGTAGTGTCTTGTTCTTGATAAATATTTTGGATTGCTGCGTACTGCTCATTGGCCGCTTCTAATCGTTTTTGATTTACTGATCGTACCTTGGCCGCGCGACGCAACTCTCCAACTGCGTTGCTCAAACCATAAACGATCTGTCGTTGCTGCTCTACCAAAACCGTTTTTTCACGCGCCAAATTTAGCTCCGCATGGCGGACAGCAGCGTGTTGGTGCCGAAAACCAATTGGGATGCTGGCATCCAAACCGATTTCCCACTCTTGCAAGTCGCCATTGAAAAATGTCCCTAACGCACTTGAGTCAAGTTGCGTCGCAATGCTCCCGTCGGTTTGCAACTCATTTCCATGCCCAAACAAATCGTGCCCAAAGCCTTTGAAGCGATACGTACCCAACAAATCCACTCGAGGCAACAACAAGTTCTTACTCGCTAACAGTTCTAGTTCACGACGTTTCAACCGCCAGCGTTGGCGGCGGATTTCGGCGCGACGAGTTAACGCGTTTTCGCGAATTGATTGCCAGCTAAATACTGACACCGCGTCGTTAGGAATATCCGCTGGAAGCACCAACCGATGATCGTTTAACGGCATTCCGGTGATTAACCGAAATCGACGCTCTGCCGTGCGTACACCACCTGTACGACGAAACGTGCCGCTAGAACTGCCATTGTTAGTTCGCGTGCCCTCATTCAACCGACCGTGAATCGCCTCTTCGACTTCCACAGCAAACCGATAATATTGTTCTTTGGCCTGACCAATGATGGCAGCACTTTTTTCAGCTCGATTGGCTTCCAAATTTTGCCAAATTTCGTAGGCGCCATTACGAGCATCTATCTTTGCTTCAAGATCTCGATAAGCGAAATAGAGATCCCAATAAGTGTTTTCTACATCGCTGACCAAATCACGAATTCGAGTTTCAAAATCAGCCAATGCAATGTCTGTGTTTGTTCGGGCAATCGCAACACCGTTGTAAACTCCGACGGCGTTGTTTGGGCCCGCAATACGATTAAACCGTGTGCCGGCGCCTTGGAACAACGGCTGACGAAACTCGGCTTCAACCGATAAGTCATAAGCGAAGCTGCGTTCACCATCGTCATTAAAACGATTCGACGGCGAATTATTTAGCTCGTAGTCAATGACGTTATTAATTCCAAAAGTACCACCCGTGGATGACAGCTTTGAAATTCCAGCGGAATATTGAGCAAGATCCTGTTGGAAAACCCCTTCGTCGCCAATGAATTGATTGTTGAAAATATTATCGTTCTTTTGGAACAACAACTGACTCTCGTATCTGGCGTCAAAAGCACTTAACGCCGCCTCTTCGCCAAAACGCGGATCCAAATAACTTAATGCAGGATCCAAGCCAGTGGCTGTGGCGTCGGGGGCTCGCAAGATCAATCCGCCAAGGTCGCGAACCACTGGTGCGTTGGTCAACGCCATTCTAATTGCGTCTTCCAAACGAATTCGCCGAAAGCTGTCGGCACTATTAAAACTAAAATCTTCCAGAGGCCCCGTCTCAAACTGATCGAATACTTCTGACTCGATGACCGATCCATCAGGCAACGTTTCTCGAATAATGGCCGACTTAGCCCGCGGGACGCTGCACACTGCGGGGTCACTTGGATGTAGATTTCGCCCGGATTGACCGTATTCTGGCGTGTTCGCTTTGGCTTGAGCAAAGTCGGCCAGAGAATCTTTGAAAATCAAACCACCGTCGTTAACGCGCGCGCCGCCACTTTGAAAACAGCAGCCTGCCGTTAACAATGCAATCATCGCGATGACCAGAAGTTTGAGTTTCATAGAGTAATTACGTCGTTATTCGCAAGCGCGGATACGGACAGAGACAGATCTTATATCGGGCAGATAAGTTTTGCCGGCTAGTTAATCTGGGGAATATTTAACGAAAAAGCTGAATTCTCCGCCCCAACCAAGCCGATGATTGAAAACAGGCCGCTCCGCAAACAACACAGCTTGGGAGCAAATCGTACGACAAGTCTTGTTTTTTAACTCCGCAGCTGTCAGCAGCGTGAGCCCAATGCCATGAATCGTTCCACTGCTGCAAAGTCTGTTGGGACGATCGATTACTTGCTAGACGAATTAGCCAAGCTAGCCGCTAGCCCCGACGCAACGACCCCTCAGCTTTGCAATCGAACAGTGCAAGTAGCAGAATCGCTGCTGGACCTGCAATGGGCTGCCGTAATGGCCTCTACTGGTGACGGCCGGGCAAATTCGAACGCAGATCTAGATCGTGATCCGCCTTCACACACCGATTTTCAAAATCAATTCGACTCGCCAATATTTGTGGCTGGCAGTGAAATAGCGGCCAAACAACTGGCTCAACTGACCTCGCAGTATCCAAAAATTGCCGGGCGATCCACTCAAACCAGTTGGCTGGATAACCTACAGCGTTTACCGCACGCCTGTTTTGCTCCAATTGTGATTCACGGTCAAACGTGGGGCTGGTTAATTGCCGCCAAAGAAACCACAACGCCCGTCAAAGATTTTGAACAGGAAGTAGTCGCCGGAATTGGCGAAATTGTTGCTGATCATTTGAAAACAAAATCAGAACACCGCAGCCAACCGCAAGTCCATTTCCAACGCCGCCTAAACGCTTTCAAACTAAACGCTCACGCGAGCTTAGACGTGCAGCGATCATCCAAACAGATTGCCAATGATGTACGTTGGCTATGCGGATGTGAGCGTGCCACTTTGCTGTCGGTTCACCCAACAAATCACCGATCGAAAGTCTTAGCTGTTTCCTCAATTGCAACGGTCGATCGTAACAGTGATTTTGCAAAAAAACTAACGTCGATGGTATCCTTCGCTGCCAAAAGCGGATCAATGGTGACTTCAGACGAAATCGCAGGACAGGCGATCACCGATCAAACTAACCGCGATAAACTGAAATCGCTCGTTGAGCAATGGACCCAATCGTCCGGTTTTGAATTCTTGTTTGGAATTCCACTGATCGACCCAACCGCAAATAAGGCAATTGGCTTTTTATTACTGGAGGCCGACCAAAAGATTGACCGCCCCAGTTTTGCCACGGCGTTGCGACAAGTACAACCGCACGTTGCCGTAGCACTAGCCAATGCGATGCGTTTTGAAGCAATTCCATTTCGCCGTGGCTTGTCCGCACTGCGTCTATTCACTCACGTTAGCAGCCTCGCAAAACTAACTGCCATCGGATTGACGATCGCTGGCGTGATCGCAGCAATGTTATTTGTACAAATGCCGTTTACCGTTCGCGCTAACGGTGAATTGCTACCACGACTCGAACAAACGGTGTCCGCCAAAGTCAATGGGAATATCGCGACCGTCGAAGTCGAACACGGCCAGACAGTTACAATCGGACAACGGTTGGCGACCATTCAGAGCCCCGATTTGATTTCTGAAATTGAAAGCGTCGATGGCGAGTACGCAAAGACTCGTCAATTGATCGATTCTAAAAAGATATTGATGGGCCAGTATGGGCACGCTGGTGACCCAGCCTTAATTGGCAGGCTGGCCGCTGAAGTCAGCGACTTGCAATTTCAGCTGGAGCTATTGCAGAACCGCCAAACATTTCTATACGAAAAACGACGGCAACTCGATGTCGTTGCTCCGCGAACTGGACAAGTTATCACGTGGCGCCCGCAAGCAAATTTGTTAGGCAAACCGGTACGGTGGGGCGACCCATTGTTTGACATCGCCGATCTAGATGGCGACTGGGAGGTAGTGTTACAGGTTCCCGAACAACGAATCGGCTACGTCTGGCAACAGTTTGACCACGATGTTGCGATCGATGAAACCAAACCTAACGATCCAGATCGTCCATTAAAGGTCGAGTTCTTTTTGCAATCCAATCCAAATCAGCGCTATCAATCGAGCGTTATTGAGATTGCTCGATCGGTCGAAATTGATCCTGAACGAGGAGCGTTGACTACGATCCGCTGCCGCGTACCAGAGGAACTCAAACAATGCCGGCACGGCGCGAGCGTAGTCGCCGACATCCATTGTGGAAACCGATCACTAGCATTCGTTTGCTTTGGCGAATTCTGGGACGGTTTGCGAAGAAATTGGGTCCGCTAGAAACACAGGCAGCAATAAATTTGGTAGCCCGAGCGAGGTCTCTGCGTTAACAACGAGTTAAACAACGGCGAGATCAGGGGCAAGTCGATCACACTGCAAATCAAAGACCCTCGCGGGCTTCCAAGGAATTCACTAAGTAAACTCCACTACACGCTTAGGCAACCGACGTGCCAATCGAATAAAAATTTGGCCGCTCAAGCCCGAAGAAAATTGCCCTTCTGAATGATTCCGCTCAGCGGATGTACCGTTTTGCAACAGGTGGGTCGTTTTGCGTGTTGCAAAATTGACCTAAGGGCGATTTCGTTGCTACTTCAGCTGATTTAAAGGGCCCGCAGCCGTGGTTTATGGCCGATAAACCGAGGCTATCGGCCAAACGTCTAATAAAACGACAGTCTGTGGCGACTCCAGCTACCCTAAAGTCTCAGCTGACATAGCAACCAAGATGATGCTGCCACCGAAGTCAAAGGCAACATCGTAACTTTCGCGGCAGGATTAACCTCTTACCTAGAGTCACTCTTGGATTTTCCAGCCTTCTCTCTCGCAGCCTCCGCTTTAGCTTTCGCCTTTTCTTGCTTGGCTTTCATAGCCGCCTCGGCTTTTTTTCGCTCGGCTTCTTTGGCCGCGTTAAGCTTGGCTCGTAGCACTTCAAACTCTGCGGTTGGGATTGGCTGAAGCTTGCCGTTAAATGCGTCTACGTTGTCCATAAAAAACAGATGCCCATGATCTGCTGTAACGATCAACTGAGTTTCGTTCCAGTTGCTGTTCTCTTCAACCCACTGGACGATTGCCTTAAACGCATCATCACCACTGAAAACTGTACCGATTGCATTATCGATATTGTTTTGATGGTTGGCCCAGTCCACATCGCCTGCTTCGACCATCAAATAAAATCCGAGCTCATTCTTCTCTAACACGGACAACGCAGCAGAAGTCATTTCGGCCAACGTCGGATTTTCTTTGATGTCAGCTTCAGAATATCGCTCCGATTCCGAATTACCACGCGTCGGATCGAAATCGCCGTCGGCAGTTTGATACGGCAAGTGTCCATTTTCGACACCAAAGAAACCAAACAAACGTTGGTTGTTTTTAGCAGCCTTAACCGCTGCTTCGGCGATCACTTCCGTTCCATCACGCCCCTTGGTTCGCTCGGCCACCACGTACTTACCGCTCGCTTTAATGGCTTTCATATCATTGCCGGCGATGTACTTGCAACCGGGTACGTAATTCTTACCTTGCTTAATACGGTCGTCTTTATCTACTTCGCCCCACCCACAGCCCAGTAACACGTCAACTCCCGGCAACGGTCGACGGTGGTTGGTCGACGGCAACCCCAGCAGATCTCGCGTGACGTCTTGGTAATCATTTCGAGTAACGTTGTTGGCATACACGCATGCAGGCGTGGCGTGAGCAATCGGAACGCTGGTTACGATACCAACCGCGAATCCATCGGCTTGCATTTCACGAGCCAGCGGAACCAACTGCTGACCATCGGGGCCAATGTTAATTGAACCATTATAAGTTTTAACACCGGTATTCAGCGACGTCGCAGAAGCTGCCGAGTCAGTCCACGGATGTTGCAGCGTCTTCCAATTGCCTTTTAGATAAGAGTCACTTGGCGGAACCGACCAAGCAGTTTGGCCACCGTACTTGGCGCAATAACCACCCAAACGTTCGGAGCCACAGACTTTCAAAATTTGACGATCGACATCAACCGTCGTATCGCTGTTGTGCGGAGCCGTCACGCAATAGCCACGATCGGATTCTCTGGCTTTGTCGTAATCCAAAAACGCCAACCCTGTATCCCAACCGCGAATCGAACGTTCTGATTTGTTACGATAAACCGCAGCAGCATGGGCAGTGTCCCAATCCATGCCATCAAACACTAGCAAAATAATGTTCTTTTTTAGTGCTTGCCGAAAAGCGGTTCGATTGAGCCGGCAGATGTCGGTTTGGTCAAAGTACTTGGCCGTCGGATTAAACGTTTCTTCGGGCAAGAAACCGTAGCGGTCTTTCAGTTTTTCTTGACTGCGGTAGACCGAGTTTTTTCCTTGAACCGAATCCAAACTAAGCCCAAAACTGTAAACTGGGACCAATCGATTCGAATGCGTGGCCCAGTCGGTATAATTTTTAGGCGAGTCACCCCAATGAGCCCAAGTCGCTTCACCCGTTTCGATCGCCTGAAACTGTAGCGTACGAATCGTATCCGTGTCTTGCTGAGCAATCGTGTCGGAGGCAAAAGAAAAAAATAAGCCGGCCACTAAAAAACATCGGGCGATCATAGAGTCACTTGGGTATAAGGCGATTCAACCAAAGCCACATTGTAGCTCTACAACCAGCCAACAAAACCCTGCCAGCTGTGAATTCCCTTACGCTGCACTGGCCACTGTCTGAAGTTCTGCTGATCCAATCTCGCCAACGAAATTCAGCTCCGCAGATTCGGCTTCTTTGCTGCCAAAAACAAACACGCTTGTGCGATTGTTTTCACACAAGGTTGCCACTGCTGGGCGAATGGATTGTTCAACCATCATGATCGGTCGAAAGCCGGTCACAATCATTTGCTCGGCCATCGTATTGATCGCGTCCGCTAGACTCTCGCGTAGTGTCAACGACAAACCAATTCGAATCTCTTGTTGTTCGCTATCCCAAGCACAAGCCAGCCGATGCTGCAATTCACTACTAAGCGTAAAAACAGAAACCGGTGCTGGTTCAGCGCCCGCTAAACCAGCCGCAATGTGGTGCGACAAACGTTGGCGTACAAATTCAGTGAGTTGCCAAATCGATTTAGTCGTACTGGCGTGATCGCCGAGTGTTTCTAGAATCAATCCCAACGGGCGAATCGAAATGCCTTCTTTCAACAGTGACTTGAGTACCTGTTGAATTTGCGAAATCGTTAGCAAACTCGGAATCACCTCTTCGACTACCGCAGGAGAAGCGACTCTCATGCTATCGATCAGAAGTTTAGTAGAATCGCGAGTCAGCAGATCATCTGCGTTTTCGATCGCGGCGAACTCAAGCTGCTGCGACAAAACATCGGTCGACATTTTTACTTGATACCCTGCTTGCTGCGCGACCGCAATTGACTCAGGAAGAATCCAATAGCTAGGCCCATCCGCTAAGTGTCCTTCGGCAACTTCACGGACTGCTAGTTCCCCCAGCGGCTTACAAGCGCCTCCCGCGTCGATCGCCAAACAAAAATCAGGTTGAATCGTTCCCTGCTCTACCACGCGACCTTGAACCAGAATCCTAAACTGGTTTGGCTCCAACCGCATGTCATCTGTGAGTCGCACCTTGGGAAGTACGATGCCGATTTTGTTAGCGACTGACTTACGCACAGCAGTGATTTGCGCCAGCAAAACTCCGCCGTTACTCGGATCTGCCAAACGAATCAGGCCCGTTCCCAATTGCATTTCGACCACATCACTGACGAGTAAACTCTCGATTGATTGGGCGTCCGAATTCGGCGGCACTTGATGATTGTTGGCGGTTGCGTTGTCTTGGGCAATCTTAGCTTCAATGGCTTGTTGATTCCGATTTTGCAAGATAAAAGCACCGCCTAAACAAGCAGCAGCGATCACCAACAACGGGATCTTTGGCAAATTGGTAAGGATCATCAAACCAAGAAAAATCGCGGTAATGACCAACACAACGGGTCTCGCAAACACCTGCTTGGCAGACTCTCGCGACAAATCCGTTTGCCGAGTACTGCGAGTAACCAGCAAGCCGGCGGCGAGCGAAATCAGTAGCGCCGGTAGCTGACTCACTAATCCGTCACCGATGGTCAACCGAGTAAATGTCGTGCTGGCCTCTGGCAACGTCATACCGTAAGACAGTCCGATCACTAGACCACCCGCGATATTAATCAGCGTAATAATGGCTCCGGCAATGGCGTCTCCACGAACAAATTTGCTTGCCCCGTCCATCGTGCCGTAAAAATCCGCTTGAGCGATCATAGTCCTTCTTTGAAGCTGAGCTTCTTCGTTATCGATCACGCCAGCATTCAGATCTGCATCGATTGCAAGCTGCCGTCCAGGCATGCCATCAAGCGTAAATCTAGCGGCGACTTCACTGATCCGCGAAGCTCCCTTGGTAATCACCACAAATTGAATCACTAAGATGATCGAGAAAATGACTAAACCAACGGCCAAGCTATCGCCGGCAACAAATTGACTGAAACTTTGAATCACACCACCGGCTGCTTGATCACCGTCGATTGCACCTCGCGTGAGAATCAGGCGAGTCGTACCGACGTTCAACGCCAATCTCGCAAGCGTTGTCACCAACAGCAATGAAGGAAAAACGCTAAGCTCCAACGGCGATCTCGCGTATACCGTTGCCAGCAAGATCACGACTGCGAGCGAGATATTAGCCGCCAGCAACACATCCATCACCATCGGCGGCAGCGGCACGAAGATCACCATCAAACAAGCAATGATTCCGATCGGCAACAGGTAGTCGGGCCAGCTTTTTGTGAGATTCATGACAGGCACAAAGTTAAAATTGGGTGCGCAAGGGATAAGGTTGTTTTGGCGACATTAGCCAAATTCTGAAAACCGTCCTAGATCGATACAAATACTTGCCAGCACCCGCAAAAAGCGACCTTGTTCAGCCCAAAAAGTTTTCTATTATCCCAACCTAACTTTCCAGACCCTTTTTCCACTAGCAATGACAAAAGCATGTTGCGATCTATAAAATACTTATTTGGTGCCAGCATCGTTTTGGTTTCCAGCCCGGCCATTGTCTTGGCTGACGATGTAGCAGCGGCGGCTAGCGAAGTTGCTGGCGAAACAACCACTGGTCTTATTAAAACGATTTCCAACGCCTTCCAACCAGGCGAAGTTGGCCAGCAGGCTCATCGCGAACTTTGGGATATCGCTGGCAATGTGACTTTTTTCGTTGCCGTATTATTCATCGGCTACATAATCGCTTCGTACATTGGGCGGGTCGTCGGAGGCGTTGTCACCAAACGCGTCGATGTAACGCTGGGTAAATTCCTGACCAAAGCCATTCGAAACATGATCTTGTTGGTCGTTGCAATGGTCGTTTTGCAAACGACAACCGGCACCGATTTGTCCGCCTTTGCAGCCATCTTGGCCGCCGCAGGTTTTGCCGTCGGCATGGCATTGCAAGGAACACTCGGCAACTTTGCTGCTGGAGTCATGCTACTGATGTTTCGTCCCTTCAAAGTCGACGACTACATCGTTGTGGCGGACACCGAAGGCACCATCGAAGAAATTGATTTGTTTACGACACGTCTAAACACGATGGACAATCGCCACGTGATCATTCCCAACGGGGAAATTTTCGGCGCAAAACTAGAAAACTACACACGGAATTCAGTTCGTCGCGTCGACATCAATGTCGGAGCTGCCTACTCTGCCGATCTAGAAGTGACTCGTGCTGCTCTGAACCGAGCCGTCGCAGAAGTCGTTGCCGACATCGCGGCCGCTGGGCAGACCGGTGCTCCGCTGCCCCAAGTATTCCTGTCGTCGCTGGGCGCTTCATCGGTGGACTGGCAAGTCCGCGTCTGGTGCAGCCCAGACCTGTACTGGACCGTTCACGAAAAGCTCGTCGCAGCCGCGAAGAACCAACTGGACGCCGCCAACATCGGTATCCCGTTCCCACAAATGGATGTTCATGTGGTCGGCAAAGTGCTGGCCAAAGCTGCCTAAAAGAAAATCGATTGCTTTTTTACAAAAGCAAACAAACAAAAAAGCCCGCTTTCAATTTAAGAAAGCGGGCTTTTGTTTTGAACTACCTTATTGTCTTTACGACTGCAGTGACAACAACGCCTTGTTGAACGTCTCGCTCGGCCGCATCGCAGCCGCCGCTTTTTTAATACAAGGAATGTAGTAACCACCAATATCCATCGCTGAACCTTGAACCGCGTTTAACTCTTCCACGATCTTCGCTTCATTGGCTTCCAATTGATCAGCCAACGGGCCAAACTTCGCCGCCAATTCTGCGTCGGATGAACCGGCCAACTCACGCGCCCAGTACATCGCCAAGTAAAAATGACTACCACGATTGTCCAACTCGTTCACCTTACGCGAAGGTGACTTCCCCGTATCCAACAGCTTACCTGTCGCCGCATCCAGAGCCTCACCCAATAACTTTGCTTTTGGGTTCTTATTGACTTCCGAAAGGTGCTCAAGCGAAACCGCCAACGCCAAGAACTCGCCCAACGAATCCCACCGCAAGTGATTTTCTTGATTGAACTGCTGCACGTGCTTGGGAGCTGATCCACCAGCTCCGGTTTCGAATAAACCACCGCCGTTCATCAACGGCACAATCGAGAGCATTTTGGCACTGGTGCCCAATTCCAGAATCGGGAACAAATCCGTCAAGTAATCTCGCAATACGTTGCCGGTAACCGAAATTGTATTTTCGCCAGCCTTACAACGAGCCAAAGTAAACTTGGTCGCTTCCACGGGTGACATGATTTCGATTTGCAAACCATCGGTATCGTGGTCGCCTAAATACTGTTTCACCTTTGTGATCAGTTGAGCATCGTGGGCGCGTTGGGCGTCCAACCAAAATACTGCTGGCCAGCCGGTTGCCCGAGCACGCGTCACGGCCAGTTTGACCCAATCACGAATCGGTGCGTCTTTGACTTGGCACATCCGCCAAATGTCTCCCGCGTCAACCGCGAATTCCATCAGTACGCTACCGGAATCGTCGGTCACTCTAACCGTCCCACTGGCAGGCAGTTCAAACGTTTTGTCGTGCGAACCGTATTCTTCGGCTTTCTGAGCCATCAAACCAACGTTGGGGACAGTGCCCATCGTGGTCGGATCAAACGCACCATTAACACGGCAAAACTCGATCGTTTCTTGATACAAACCAGCGTAGCTACTGTCTGGAATCACGGCCTTGGTGTCTTGTGACTTTCCATCGGCGTTCCACATTTGCCCCGAAGTGCGAATCATCGCTGGCATCGAAGCGTCAATGATCACGTCCGATGGCACGTGCAAGTTCGTGATGCCTTTGTCTGAGTTAACCATCGCCAGTGCTGGACCATTGTCGTAAGCGGCTTGGATATCGGCTTCGATCGCGGACTTGGTATCGGCTGGCAGCGACTGAATTTCGGCCAGCAAATTACCTAAGCCATTGTTAACGTTCACTCCAGCTTCTTCCAAAGCATCCGCGTGCTTGGCAAACACGTCGGCAAAGAAAACTTGCACCGCGTGGCCAAAGATGATCGGATCCGAGACCTTCATCATGGTGGCTTTCATGTGCAACGAAAACAAAATCCCTTTGTCCTTCGCATCGGCAACTTCCGCAGCCAAAAATTCTCGCAGCTTGGCAACCGACATAAAGGTTCCATCCACGACTTCACCAGCCAACACAGGCACGCCGTCTTTAAGCAAATGCGTCTCGCCCGCGCTGTCGACCAATTCGATTTTAAGAGCACCCGCGGTTTCGATCGTCACCGATTTTTCGTTCGATCGGAAATCATTGGCACCCATCGTCGCCACGTGGCTTTTAGAATCCGAAGTCCACGCACCCATCGAGTGCGGGTTCTTTTTTGCGTATTGCTTGACTGCGTTGGGAGCACGACGGTCCGAGTTACCCTCTCGCAAAACAGGATTCACGGCGCTGCCAAGCACTTTTGCGTAGCGAGCGCGGATCGCTTTTTCGTCGTCGGTTTGTGGGTCGGTCGGGAAATCGGGAACTTGATAACCAGCGGCTTGTAATTCTTCGATGACGGCACATAGCTGCGGAACCGAAGCGCTGATGTTGGGAAGTTTAACGATGTTCGCTTCGGGGCATTTTGCCAGCTCGCCAAGCATCGACAGTTCGTCGTTGATTTTTTGATCGTCGGTCAAATTCTCAGGGAAGTTCGCGAGGACTCGACCCGCCAATGAAATATCGCTCGTTTCGATTTCGACATCGCAGACGCCGGCAAAAGCTTTGACGATCGGCAACAGCGATTGAGTCGCCAAGGCAGGTGCTTCGTCAGTCAACGTGTAAATGATTTTTGATTTTTGTGGCATAGCTGGCAGCTGGCGTTTTCGCTTGAGTCAAATTTAGATTATTTTTCCGCGCAGGTGGTTGTCTTTTTCTGCGCAAATTTAAGCTCGCCATTGTAGTCACAAACCGAGTTTTCGAGAATCCGCCCGCCTGCTGGCGATATGATGATTTAGGCGCGAACGGTTCAGATCGGCTTTGCCCGCATTGAGGCCAAAGCGTACGGTGCCTAGTAAGCTGGCCACGCCCACAAAAAGCTAATTTTCATCGAATTGTCGGATTACTCACTAAGATTGCAACCTAACTGGCTTCGCCGACAGATCAGGCGAAGAAAAGGAAATCTAGGCAAACCACCCCTCAAAGCATTATAATTTTGAGTTTGATCTGCTGTTTCTGGTCTTCTTTGGGTGAATGTCGTTTATAAATGGCGTTGAAGCTCAAATTTTGACCTTCTTAGGGCCGAATTGAACTGCAAGCTACGATCGTCAATTATTGTAAAGCTATGTCTAAACCTACAAAAAAACCGACTCCCATGTCCAATAGTTCCTCCGACGACTCCAAAAAGACCATGGAAGAACGTGACGCGGAAGCGATCGATCGAATGGTCAGTCGCTTCGTTGAAAAGCAAGAAGAAAAACCTGTCGACAAGTACTTCCGCGCGTTGGTACGACTGGGCGGATCCGACCTGCACATGAAGGTCGGCAAACCACCCATCTGCCGTGTCAACGGAACACTAAAAGAACTCAAGCGCGATCCCATCGAAATCGAAGAAATGGCTCGCCTGTTATTCCCGATGATGAACGAGCGCACTCGAGACATCTTCGATCAAGAAGGCGGATCCGACTTTGCGTACGTTGTTGATGTCGACGGCGTGGATTGGCGTTTCCGCGTGAACATGCTGCAGCAGCTGGGCAAAATCGGTTTGGTTGCTCGACGAGTCAACAACCACATCCCCAATTTCCAGGGTTTGCACTTGCCACCGGCGATGGAAACACTGTGCCACTTCGAACAAGGCATGATTCTGCTGGCTGGAGTTACCGGTTCGGGTAAGAGTACTACGATCGCTTCGATGCTGAACTATATCAACAGTATCTATTCCAAACATATTTTGACGCTCGAAGACCCGATCGAATTTGTTTTCAAGGACGACAAGTGTTTGATCAACCAACGTGAAGTCGGTATCGACGTAGTCGACTTTGGCGTGGGAATGAAACATGCGGTTCGTGAAGACCCTGATATTATCTTGGTCGGTGAGCTTCGTGACGAAGAAACCTTTATGACGGCGATCCATGCGGCGGAAACCGGCCACTTAGTGTTCGGCACAATTCACGCTTCGACCGCTCCATCAACCATCGGTCGTATCTTGGACTTGTTCCCCGAAGACATGCACGGTGCGATTCGAGGAGCGATTGCCATGAACATGAAAGCCATCGTCGCCCAAAAACTACTCAAGTCAATTCGCCCCGATGTCGGTCGAGTCCCGACTTGCGAGATCATGACGTTCAACCCAACGATTAAAAAGCTCATCTTGGAAGAGCGCGATCACAACTTGTCCGATGCCATTCGTATCGGTGAAGAGGAAGGCATGCAAGATTTCACTACTTCGCTGAAACAGTTGATCGACGACGGCTTAATCGACCGCCCAACTGCTTTCCAAGTTGCGCCGAACAAGGAAGAGCTCAAAATGAAGCTCAAAGGAATCAACGTGTCACAACCTGGAATTATTTAAGCATGGCTCGATGTTATATTTGGATGCCGTGCGTCGCGATACTTTGCTTACTATTACTTAGTTCGTTCAACAATCCGACCAACGCTGCACCCGCAATTGCTACGCCTGCTTCAACGCTCTTTCAAGACGGCGAAGACTTGGAAAACGATGCCCAAGAAGGCAACTCTGAACCAAGCGACACTGACGTAGGCAATCCTGACAGTGAACCGGGGGATCAGAACGAGGGCAACGATGCCAGCAAAGGTGAATCTAAAGTGGCTTCCTTCAAACCAAAAACCGGCAGCCTATCGTTTCTCAAGCTAGGTTTGATCGTCATCGTTCTGTTACCTTGGGTGTGGTACGTTGATTCGATCAACCGCGAAACCATGCAGTTTGGCAACAAGCTCAAATTAGAACCCGAAATCTGGAATCCAATTTTAGTTGGAAGCTTTTTGATCGGATTGATGGCGGTACTACTGGTTCCGATCTACTGGGCTGGGTATCCGTTTTTCGTGCTGACCGCTTTAGCTCCTCCGATCACCTACTCTTTCATTCGTCGCAGCCGCATCAAAAACGACGACTCCATTGCCCGAGCAATCAAGAACAAATCCGGCAACAAATATGAAGTTGAGGAACTTCCTCAAGACGAAGGCGCCGATCTTTCAATCTCTACTGGTGGAGCGAACGCAAATGAAAAGCAGGCGCGACTTATTAAAGGGCGACGGAGTGCAGAATTTACAACCGTCAAAAACATAATCTACGACGCTCAATTTAAACGCACCGAACAATTATTGATGGACTGTGGTCGCACTGAAGCCAAGTTGCGATTTCTGGTAGACGGAGTCTGGCACCCCGCACCGCCGATCGAACGAGAAATCGCCGATGACGTTGTAATCTGTTTGAAAGACCTAGCGGGTCTGAACCCCGCAGATCGTCGCGGTAAACAAAGCGGTGATTTCGAAGTGAAATCCGAATTTGGGAAATCAAAAATCAAACTTCGCACGCAAGGCGTGTCCACTGGCGAACGAGTCTTCCTGAGCTTCATTCAAGCTAAAAAAGACATCATGCAGTTGGACGAATTAGGCATGTTCCCAGACATGATGCAACAAGTTTGCGAGTCCCTCAACACCCCCGGACTCACCATCATTTCGGCGCCCGCTGGGCATGGCCTGACAACTAGTTGGCAAGGTGCAATTGCTTCTTCGGACCGCCTGACTCGTGATTGCGTTGGTTTTTACGACGAAAATGAAACCGAAACCGAAATCGAAAACATCGTGCCTCGTCCCTACAACCTGGCCAACGGCGAAACGGCTTTCGCGTCGCTTCAGAAGACATTGTTGTCGCAACCCGATGCAATCATCGCTCCCACCATTGCTGACTCCGACACGATGGACCTGTTAACCCAACAAGCCAATGAGCAAGAGCGGTCGGTCGCCACGCGAGTCCAAGCCTCCGCTGCGGCCGAGGCGTTTCTGCGAACTTACGCTCAGTCAAAAGACCGCAACGCTTTTTTAGCTGCTACCAAAACAATCACCTGCCAACGTTTACTGCGCCGATTGTGTAATGACTGCCGCGTCGAAGTACGAGTCAACCCAAAGACAATTCAAAAGCTCGGCGGCAATCCCAAAAAACAAAGTTCCTTATTCAACCAGTTTAAACTCCCGCCGCCTGAACAACGTGTCGACGAAAAAGGCAACCCGATCGAATTCCCACCTTGCCCTACATGCGGCGGTTTAGGATACATCGGCCGAATTGCCACTTTCGAAACCCTGCAACTGGACGAACAGCTCAGAACCCTCATTCGCAAACAACCACAAGCTGCAGCAATCGAAGCCGCTGCTGTAAAACTTGGCAAAACGCCATTGATCAATCAAGCGTACAAGCTGGTTCTGTTAGGAGTGACTTCGCTCGCAGAAGTACAACGCATTTTTAACCCTCCAAAAAAGAAATCTTAAATTGGATCTGATTGCCAACCTTGTTGTCGGCGATCAACCAACACTTTTCATTCCACTGACTCAACTCCACCAACTTTTGACACCACCGCCATGGCGTACGACGACGACAACTTGCCACCGATTGAGTTCACTGCCGCTGGCGATACGCCCGAACAACGAGAGCAGATTCTCGAACTGGTCGAACCTTCACCGGGCTTCATGCCGATGGCACAATTCTGCGTTGACATCATTGTCCGCGACTCGACCGTAACCGTGATGGACTTCACTGCACAACAAGTCAACATTCGATTCCAGATAGACGGCATTTGGCAGCCCGGTCCAACGTTTGAGCGTGAAGACGGTGACTTCTTGTTAGCGTCTTTAAAACAACTGGCCGGCTTGGACTATCGTGAACGACGACAACGACAAGAAGGCAGTTTCAAAACGCTGTATCAAAAACGCAACCAAAAGTTCACTGTCGTTTCACAAGGAGTAAAAACTGGCGAACGCATTGCGATCAACCTAGATTACAAACGCCCTCCGCTAGAAACAGCTGAAGAACTTGGCATGCGGGCCAGCATGAAAAAAGAAATCTTTGCAACGCTTTCCAGTTCTGAACTAAAAAACTTCTTGGTCATCGGCTACCCCAACGGCAATGGCTACACGTCGGCATGGCGGGGAATCGTCGGTTGCGCAGATCGACTGACTCGTGACTACTACGTGATTCAGCCAAAAGAACGCGGCGACAGTGAAGAGATTATCAATATTTTCCCTTGGGAGTACGACCCAGAAATTGGCGAGACGCCGTTGAGCACGATCGCTGACTTGTTACTCAAGCAACCGGACGTACTGGCTTTTCCAGATTTAGATTCCGGCCCGGTAATCGACCAGATCATCGACCTTTCGCTCAATCAATCGATCCCACTGTTTACTCGCCATCCCGGCAAACATTGTTTGGACGGAATGTTACGAGTACTTGCTAAAAAACCAAACATCAAAAAATTCGTCAAACACCTAGACGCGGTCGCCGCGATGCGAATCATTCGCAAGCTTTGTGACAACTGCAAAATTAGCTTCGCTCCCTCGCCAAAGCTACTCAACCAGCTTGGCTTGCCTCAAGGCCGAGTCGCCGCACTTTACAAACCCTTCATCCATCACCCAGACATGGTGGATGAAAAGGAAAACCCGATTCCACCCTGCCCCAAGTGCTCAGGAATTGGCTACCGAGGCCGCACGGGTATTTTTGAGTTTTTGAAACTCACCGACCAATTAAAAACAGCAATCATTCAAAAACCACAGTTGAAGCATCTACAAACAGTCGCCGAAGCCGGCGGTCATGTTTCAATGAAAATGGAAGGCATCGTGCTGATCGCCAAAGGATTGACTTCCATCGAAGAACTCCAACGAGTGTTAAAAGGCTAAATTCAAATGCTACTTTTAATTTACATTCTGATCATCCTGCTGGTTCCACTGAGCACTTGGTGGTTCGGTCTCTGGAATAACTTGCTTACGATGGTCAATTGCCTGTTGGCGGCGCTGATTGCGACGAGTGCGTACCCCGTGGTCAGCGAAGCGATCATTGGTTTAAACGAAGAATCGTTCACTTTCGTTGGTGATTTTGTTGGCCTCTGGGCCTGCTTCGTGGTCTCGTTCATACTCCTACGAGGCATCACGGATTCGATCAGTAAATACCGATTGAAATTCGATCCGATTACTGAGCTTGCCGGCCGATCTGTTCTGTCAATCGGGACCACCATCATTTTCTTGTGCTTTGTCAGCTTTACCTTGCAACTGGCACCATTAGATCAAGAACTATTCAGCGAATCTGGCGAACCCACCGGGCCAACCGATGCTGCCGTCAGTTCGTTTCCGGACCGAATGTGGCTTGGTTACGCTCAGTATGCTTCCAACGGCCCACTGCATTCGGGATCGGCAATCCCAAACACCTTCTATGAAGCTGCCAAACAGTATCGCTACGACAACCAGTCCAGCAAAGATCAGCGAGCCGAAAAAGAAATGAAGATGAAGAAGTAACGTCTCCAGTAGCCTTCCCACTCGGCAGCTGGCGCAGTGAAGCAGAATCGGTTCAATTCATTGTTAAAACAGCCCCTAGCTTCCTTGCCGCGAAGCCAAACTTTCGCGTGCTTTTGGAGCTGAAGCTACGCACATCAACCTCCTTAGGACGGGCACTCCTGAGTGGCCAACCTACGCGGAACAAACCGAAACTAAGCACCATCGGGGATCAAATCAACCATCCGCCCCGGTGAACCCATCGCGTTGTAGCCGCCATCGACGTGCAACACTTCTCCGGTGATGCCGTTGGACATATCCGACAGCAAGAACGCGCCGGTTCGTCCGACTTCCTGATGCGTGATGTTCCGAGCCAACGGCGAAACGTGCTCGTACATTTTCAACATCCCATGTGCTCCGACAGCTTGACTGGCCAGCGTCTTCAGCGGTCCGGCACTGAGCGCGTTCACTCGTACACCCGATGGACCAAGCTCGTAAGCCAAGTACCGAGTTGCGGTCTCTAGGGCAGCCTTGCAGATACCCATCATGTTGTAACCAGCCACAATCTTTTCGCCACCAAAATACGTCATGCAAGCGATCGACGCATTGTCCGATAGAATCGGCTGCACTGCTTTGGTTACCGCGATCAAGCTGTAACAACTGATTTCCATCGCCATCTTGAAACCGTCACGACTACAGTCAAGCGTTTCGTTCAAGTCAGCCCGGTCAGCGTAAGCGATCGAGTGCAAAACGAAATCCAACGTACCGAATTCGGCCTTTGCTTTGGCAACCACGCTAGCAATCTGATCGTCGTTGCAGACATCTAATGGTTCTAGAAAAGCTGGCTTGGCACCGGTGGCTGATTTTTCGAAGCACTTTTCCACCCGCATTCGATTCTTTTTTCTGGCATCGTCTTCACGATCGGGTAAGTGAGTAAAACCACACGTTCCGCCCTCGGCCATAATCGTTTCCGCAATCGCCCACGCGATCGAACGATCATTTGCCACACCCAAAATCAAACCTTTTTTGCCTTCGAATAAACCCATGAAAGGATATCCTTATTGAATTGAATTGCTTTAACGGCAATCATTGTGACGACCGAATCGCATTCTGACAATTCTTACTGTGCAAATTATGCCATCAAACGACCATTCCAATCGAGTTAGCTCAGCCTCAGCCGGCTCAAACCTACTGGCCCAATTGGTCGAACGCTCGCTAGAGATTCAGCTGGAAACCGAATTCTTGACGACCGCACTGGAACTCTTGTGCAGCTCCGTCGAGGCTACGGGTGCCACGTTGGTTCAAGGAACCAAAGGCCAATGGCGGCTACTGGCTCATTGGGGAGCCGGCGATGGTCTGCCAGAAGAACTGCTGGCCGAAACGTTGGACTCTGCTCGGTGCAGTGCCGCCGACGGATGGACCGGCACGCCGCTGCTGACCGGCAGCCAACAAGACGCTTTTTGGAGCAGCCAGCTAATCGCCGCCAACACCGACAGCGTGCCGCTGGAAACCTTCGACGCCTGCGCTGCCGCCGTTGGTCTGGCTTACCAGGTTTTTAGAAATCGCCACCAACACCAAAGCCGATCCACTCGCTTCGAAGCGATGTTGGACATGACCGTCAAATGGAACCAATCACGACAAACCGATGAACTACTGGAACAAATCGCCGAAACTTCCACTCGACTTTTAGGTGCCGAGCGAGCCACAATCTTTTTACCCGACGGATCCGGCGATCAACTAGTCGGCAAGCCCGCCACTGGAGTCGATGGAGGTCAAATTCAAATCCCCAAAAATGCCGGCGTCGTTGGACAAGTTTTTAACTCTGGCAAACCCGCTCGTGTCGACGACGACGTTCAATCCGAACAACAACAAATCAATCGAAGTGTTGACGAAAAATTGGGATTCAAAACCCGGAACCTATTGTGCGTTCCAATGGTCAATCGCGAAGGCAAAACGATCGGCGCCTTTGAACTTATCAACCGACTCGAAGGCAACTTCACCCAATCCGATGAAACGGCGTTATTGGAACTGGCCAGCCACGCAGCGGTGTCAATCGACAACACCCTGCACGTTGAACATTTGACTTCCTCACGACAAGCCGTTGCTGCCGAAGCTGCCGGGCAAGTCGAAATGATTGGGCAGTGCGAAGCGATCGAGGACTTGAAAAAAACAATCGCTCGTGTTGCAGAAACCGATCTGGTCGTTTTGATCACCGGTGAAAACGGTACCGGTAAAGAAGTCGTCGCTCAAATGATTCATTACTTGAGCGACAGGCGCGACGAAGTGATGGTGGCGGTCAACTGCGCCGCGATTTCACAGACGCTTCTAGAAAGTGAACTCTTTGGTCACGAAAAAGGCGCCTTCACTGATGCTCATCAGGCCCACGAAGGCAAGTTCGAATTCGCCAGCGACGGCACGTTGTTCTTAGACGAAATTGGCGACATGAGCCTTGATGGGCAATCGAAGCTACTCCGAGTGCTGGAGGAAAAAAAGGTTGTGCGAGTGGGTGGCTCAAAACCAATCCCAACCAACGCGAGAGTCGTGGCGGCCACCAATCAGAATTTAGCCGAGTTGATCAGCGAGAAAAAATTTCGCCAAGACCTGTACTTTCGCTTGAATGTTGTCGAAGTCCAACTGCCGGCGCTGCGAGACCGAGGGGAAGATGTGATCCTACTGGCCGAACATTTCTTGAGCCAGTTCTGTGCTAAAGCGCGTCGTAAGATGCCTGAGATTACTGCATCGGCCAAGAAGCAGTTGTTACGTCATGCTTGGCCGGGCAACATCCGCGAGCTCAGAAACATGATGGAGCGATTGGCGTATTTGACCGAGGGTACCAAGATCGATGCGACCGACCTAGCATTCGTTAGCTCACCGACATCCGAAGATTCGGCGATCCCGTTGGACTTACCACTAACGGACGCGACAAAAGCTTTTCAAATCGACTACATTCAACGACACATCGATCGATCCGGAGGCAACATGTCTGACGCCGCCGAACGCATGGGTTTGCATCGCTCCAATCTGTATCGAAAAATGAAACAGTTAGGCATGAGTGACGGTGACGAGGACTAGCTGATCAACAATAAAAACTGATCGTCGACGATGCTAAATTGAGCCGCAATTTTCTTATTCAACAATTTATCGCCCGTGGCTTTGTCTCTCAACCTTGCATGTCATTCAATGAGACGCTCATCATTATCCAAAATTGGCAACCATGTTCGTATTCCCGTACTTACGAATGCCCAACCATGACAGCTTTACAGGGCGGAAACAGATACTCCACCGAGAGACCGCTACTCGCTACTTTCACCGAGGCGTCTTGGGGACCTCGGTAGCATTAGCGTTTTACAATACGGGCCAAATATTCTTTCACAACACGGGATGTCACTAAAATTTGATGAACACCAGGAATGACTGCGTGTGGTGACGCACCTACCCGCCGTGATAAAAAGTTGGCAGGCACTGGCGAGACATTCAATTCTTGTGCACGCGCCAACCGGTGAACTCGCGGCAGGTGCCATGCCGACGAAATCAGCGCCATTCGCCCGGGGTCATCTCCAGCTTCGATTTTTTTTACCACCCACATTTTGAGACTCGCTAGTTCCTCATGCGTATTGTCTCCGGGAAGCTCGATCAAGTCATTGGCAGGAACTCCTAATCCCTGCAGTATTTCGAATGCAGTACCAGCGGGCCCCTTTGATATATTGTCAAATGGATTTGTTCCCGAGCAAATGATTTTTTTGACTTTTCCTGCACGGTACATTCGGCTGGCGACAACCAAACGGTCTCCACTAAGATTTAACTGACTTTGCCCATTTGGACCCAAATTGGTACCTCCACCTAGCAACACACCATATTCAAAGTCATTATCTTCATAGGGATTCATGTGATAGTAACGTGATTCCAGCGAACTAGCTAACGAATTGCATACAAACAAATTTCCCGCTAACGTGATGATAAGCCAACACACAAAGTAAGCTGCTGCCACGATCGTTCGCCGTTGTAGCACACTAAAATAGATCATCAGCGATAAAATAAGCCATACAAGACCCACCGGTTGAAACAACGCCGTAGCGGCCTTTTCAGCCATCGCTTGACCGTTCAGCACCGTGCCAATACCGATGCCGATGACCACAATCAAAGCAAACAAAAATATCCGCTGTACGTACCAAGACGTGGGTGGCGGCTCTGATTCGTCCCAGCCATATTTGTCGAACTGGGGGGCTTCGCTTCGATTCCAAAAAAACAACGTACTTCCCCCTGACTAATACTCATTTTTAAAAAACGTTGCTTTCAATAACAACGACCCAGACAACAACAGCTTGTCCTTCATTTCACTTAAGTAGACTACCAAAAATGAGTTCTGTTTTCACCCAGCTAAACGTGGCATTTTCCTGCTTTCGTCTTTTTGTTGCATTTGCCTGTTTCGCCATCGGTCTAACGGTCCATGCAAAACCAGTGGTCGCTCAAGCAAATAACAAAACATCGGTTACAACAGATTGGCGTAAAAAACGACAAGAATTAGAAGTTCAATTTGGCGCAGACTTGGTAAAGATTGAGGATTGGTGCAACAAAAACGGCCTGTCGCAACAGGTGCATATCACCCACCGGTTGAAACACGATCGCGACCTAAACCGACAGTACTTGTTTCTACCGCTCGCCAAACCGATGCCTGAACCCGAACAGCAAACGGGCGAGTTGATAGTTTGGCATGAAAAAATCAACCGTGCCAAAATGGCCCACGGTCAACGTATCTTTGAGCTCGCCAAAGAAGCCCTCCAACAAGACGCCATCGCGGTAGCCTATCAACTACTGTACGAAGTCATTTATCATGATCGCGACCACGCTGAAGGTCGCCGAATACTTGGACACAAAAGCATCGACAATGGTTGGCACATAGCGTCCAAATCTTTTCGATATCGGCCAGCCACGAAGAAGCATAAGTTTTTACCACTTGCCAAAGGACAGTACAGCTTGGCTGAAACAGCCCACTTCAAAATTAAATCGACCGCGAGCAAAGAACGAACGCAAGAACTGGCTACCCAACTCGAGCTTTGGCATACGGTGTGGCGACAAGTTTTCTTCGACTACTGGGGCAGTAAAACGTCGCTTGCCGACAGCTTCAAAGGCAAAAAAACGATGCGTATTCCCGGACGGAAATTCGACGTCGTCTTCTTTCAAAACCAGCAAGAATATGCGTCAAAGCTAGCGCAATGGGTGCCCGGCGTCGGAGTCTCTTCGGGCTATTACAGCAACAAACTAAAAACATCCTTCTTTTATGACGGTGATGCCACAACTCAGCAAACTTGGCGACACGAGTTAACTCATCAACTGTTTCGTGAATCCAAAGGCCGCAGCCCAGACAACGTGTTTGAAAAGAATCACGTTTGGCTGGACGAAGGCGTCGCAACTTATGCCGAATCGATGGTCAAATTAGAAAACTATGTAACACTCGGCGGCTTCGACGCTCCACGTACTCAACACGCTCGCCTACAAGCGTTGTTAGGAAACGCATCTTTGCGGGTGGCTAAACTAAATGCGATGAGCCAAGACGCGTGGCAGGCGCGAAGTGACCCAAATTTGTACGCCCAATCTGCTGCAGTCGTGGACACACTAATGAACGAAAATCATGGCGAATTTCAATCCGACTTTATCTCACTGCTTAAAGTTATTTATCACGGACCGGCCAAAGCAAATTCCTTTTCCCGAAAAATGAAACTTGAGTTTGACCAAGTCGATAAACTGTTTTTGAATTTTCTAAAAGTCGACGCCAACATGGTCTCAAAATACTTGGCCAAACCTGAAACTCACACGTTCCTGAGCTTTACCGGCGCCCAGTTGTCGAATAACGATTATCAGAAACTCGGCAAATGCGTTAACCTTCAAACGCTGGACCTAAGCGGCCAAACTCTGACAGACGAAGACCTACAACCATTGTCGAATTGCCCTGCACTCCATCAATTAATTTTGACCAGTTGCCAATTCGAACCAAACGCTTTACTTGAACTTGGCAATCTACCAGGTATCGCAAAAATTGATCTATCGCATAGCCAGATCAGCCCAACTCAAACCAGCGAAATCAACCAACTGAAACAACTCAAGCCTAGATTGTCTATCGTTCAATAGCGTTGGCAAACACCAAATCAACGGTCAAGCAATCCGTCGATCGAATCCACATCCAAATCAAATTTTTCGATCGGTTGATCCATCACGTCTTGGGCAGCGATTTGGTGGCGCTGGCCATCATCGTCTTCGTCACAAGGCTGAACGTAAATTCGATTCTCTTTCACGGCAACGACTTTTACTCGGTCACCCGTTTCGATCGCAAACCCATCGCTGACAGCATCGTATTTTTGATTCTCGATCACCACTTGCCCGCTAGGTAGCATCTTTGACTTAGCGACACCCACTTTGCCTACTAAATCACTACGGTCGTAGTAGCCTCCTTTGGGAAGCACGTCCGTCAAAGTGGCATCGTCAGGTAAAAGCCGTTTTCCAATGGGTGTGTGAGGCCAGATTTTGATCATCGCAAACAACATGATTGGCACCACCAATAAGGCGACCACCAAAAACACCATGCCCGACAACGAATCCGTCATGAACGCGATCACCACTGCAGCGATGATAAAGCAAGCTGCTAACACCCCCAACGCACCGGCAGAAGGCACAAACAACTCAAGTGCCATAATGCACAAGCCAACGATCAACAGAATCAATGCCGTGTAAAACATAGATCGTTAACTTTCTTTTGATTGAACGACAATGCGATTGGCGACTGCTTCGACCACTTCGATCTCGGTTGCCTTATCGACCATCAAGCCCGTACTAATCACGTCATAAACGGACCCGGCAATCTTTGCTTTACCCGAAGGATTCAAGCGAGTGACTGTGGTTCCTTTTTTACCCAGCAGGTGCCCCCAGTTAGCGGTTGCTTCTGGATCGCTTTCATTCAGTCCTGTGTCTTGTCGCTCATTCGTGTCTAACACAAACCGACTGAGAAACGGCGACTTTTCGATCGCCGCTTGTAAAAAGAACACCGCTCCGACCACACCCAAGCCAGCGCCAGCAACTGGCATCAACGAATACGGCACCCGCGCCCAATCCTCGCCAGTCATCGGCACCACAAAATCTTGTCCGGCCAGTACGATCGAAGCAGCCACCAGTATAGTCCCGCCAATCCCAAAGATGCCAAACCCGGGGATGAAAAAAATCTCCACAACAATACAGCCTAACCCCACGACAAACATCAAGATCTCGAAAATCTCAGTCTCGCCACCAAACCAGTGACTCCAAAAATACAACACCACGCATAGTGTGCCCAAGAACCCCGGAACGCCCAACCCAGGCGCGGACATCTCGTTGCTAATAAATAAAAACGCTCCTAGCAACAAGAACGTCCCGATGACAGGATTGCGGAAAAAATTCGCGATTTGATCGACCCACCGCTCTGCTGACGACAGCTCAATCGTTTTCGGCAATTCCCTCAACTGATAGAACGCCTGCAGTTGCTCCATGTCTTCGGCAATGTATCGAGTTAGCCCGAAACGTTCGGCAGTTTTACTACTCAATCCACTTGATACGCTTAGAACTTGTTGTGGTTCCCAACGTTTCAAATCGTCACCCAACCCCAACGCTTCGTCTTGGGTCATCAAACGGACTTGCCCCGAAGCTTCCACGTCTTTGTACTGAGTCACGTCTAAGCCTGGGTCGAGCATTGCCATCATGATCGACCAATCTTTTTCCGCCGACACTGCTAGTTGTTCAACTGAGGGACGGAGTTGATCCAATGCGTCTTTCTCCAAGCCATTGGTATCGCTGTCAAAACCACCCAACGTCGCGCCGGGCGACATAATCAAGTGATCGCACGTCAATGCAATGATCCCTACCGCCCCCAGTGCCTTACCCCGGACAAAAGCAACCGTTTGAATATCGTCCTTTCGAAGTTCAGCTAGCTGCTGCGCGATTGCCAGACATCCGGCCGGATTGCCAACACTCTCGTCGATGGTGACCACCACCATGTTGACGTCATCGCTGCGACTACGATTGAGCGAACGAATGAACCAACGTTCCGCTTTCTCATCAACCGAGTAAGGCAACTGCAACTCAATCGCATTCCAATCTCGACTTGCCGACAGCCGATACTTGAGCGCGCCCTGCTTCAATCGCAACGCTCGCTCTAAGTCTGTTTTGGTTTTGGGCACTAAATTGATCAAACCAAAGGCTTGCAATTTTTTCGCTGACAACACCGCTCGCTGCCCAACACTCGCAATTATTTTCGTGTCGTCCAACAAGTGCTTGGCTTCGATGTCTTTAAGTTCTGCCATACCCGTATACAGAACGGACTTGTCTTTTTTTTCTACTCTCGCCAGTCCCAGCGACGAATCCAGCATGCTGGCTACCATCGGTTCGGGCAAACGCCTTCGCTGTCCGGGAAGCGTTCGATAAATTGTGGACAACAACTCGTCAATCTCCGGTTCATCAATGCCCGCGTCACCGATCGAAGTGTTGGGAGCGAGTGCCAACTGGTTCGTGGCCAAAGCAACCAACACTGCATGACCGGACAGGGTCGTACCGTTTTCATCCAGCGCTGCGTCAATGGCTTGGCTAGCAGGGATGTATGCAATGGTTTGGATTGAATTAAAACGCCGCCCCATCAGCGTCCGGGCCAATGACTGACAGGCCTCGCGATCACTACCGCGACCTGTTTTTCCAACCCGTGTATTAAACTCCAAAACCACGATCGCCCGTTGATCCAGATGAACTCCCAGTGGAGCCGTTTTGACGATCGCTTCCAACGAGGCCCGGACTTCGTCCTTGACTCGATCATCAATCGGTAGCCGAACTTTGATCAGGTGTCCCGGTCGTGGCTGATCGTCATCGTTAGCTGCTTGGACAATTCGTGGCGATGACGAGGCTGTTGCTATCGGCTGCCAAGCCAAAACAATCGACGTGCCTACGACCAAGGCAATCGGTAACACAAAACAGAATTTTGGAACACTTGGCATTATCTGAAAACTATACTGGAGGTGCATCAAACCAAACGAATCCGATGGATGGGGCATCATTTCTAATGACCAACATCATTCTAACGAGGACGACTAGGTCGAACACCACTGCCGCTGGTCCCGCTGCCCGATGAAGGCGACACAGTAGCTCCTGGCCGTTGGCGAGGCGCATTGAACACCTTCGGACGGCTGTTTTTGGGCGGCTCTTCGTATTTCTTTCGCTTTGAAATGAGGCCCTTAATCAATAAATGCAAGGGTTTGCTTGCCACGGGCGGTACGACATCTTCTTCTTGACCAACTGCGACACTAGACATCGCCACGGCTTCTAACTGAATCGGCCCACGGCCGATCAACAACGCATCAATTTCGAACGTTACATCACGACCCAACTCTTGAGCAATCGTACGCCCGTTATGAATCAACGCAATAGTGTCACCAATATTCGAAGTCGCCTTCAATGTGATTGTGTCGGTCGAAAGAAAGCTATCTGAATTAGTAGCTAGTGTCACTTGGTGTCCCGAGTTATCGACTTGCAATGGAATCACCACACCAGCCGAACTCTCCAACAACGTGCTCGCGATCGCAACGATCCGGAACTCATGATATCCGTCCGACATGTCTGTAGTGTCGATTTTCATCTCCGCGGAATTATTTTGGGTGTGAACCAACTTCCCATCGACAAACAATTGATAGCCGGCAATCCGGACTGTTGACAGGTCAGGGGTAGGTTTGAGTTTAATGATCCCTGACACTTTTTGGTCCAGTGAGACGCCAGTCACCCCAAACTCGGGAACTTGGCCAAACGGGCGGCAGAGTGCGTCACCAACGATCAACAACTGCCAAGGGCCGGCAACTGATTGATAAAACGCTTCCGCCAAGGTGCAGCCGCGCGCGTAGTGCACGTGAATCATCGGATGCGGAAATTTGACTTGTACCGCAAACGGTTCAACAACCGTACCTGAACCACCAGCAGCGCCGTTAGCCAGAAACTCCGTAAGCTTTGTTTGTGACTGCTTTAGCATCCGGCCGCCATAGCTGGTCAAGTTATCGCCAATCGCACCCGGAACAAACCGGCTGCCAGATTTTTTCCAGTTAAACGTAGGCGCTCCAATGGTAGCTCCCAAAACTCGTGGTTTATTTCCAGGTAACTTGCCACTGACAACCTCCGCCCCATAACCCATTTTTTTTAGGCGACTGATCGCAAAATCGAAATTATGTCTACGAGTTCGTGTACGAACGTTAGAGGTGGTTGTGAAGTAAAAGGAGCCAGTAGGATTGGTGCCATCAGCCCGTACTGTTCGCTGTAGTTGGTCCAATGCTTCTTGTTCAGTATTGCCATAGTTTCGCGTGACTGCCAAAACCGTGGACAGAAAAAAGCGATTGCCCTGTCCTTTGTAGTTATTCAACATCCCGTTAGGGCCATACTGATAGCGGCTCCGAAATGCCATTGTCGGAGCGAATTCGAACGGTTCATCGGGCACTATATTCAACACGCCTTTGAACAAAGGATCCGACTGAACATCTACTAACAACGGATCGTCCTTGGTGTATTGTCGATATTGCCAACCGATTCGAACGGCGATACCGAGCCAATTGATGGATTTTCGCTTGTCTCCCATTCTGGCGTAACATTGAACCAAACGATAAGCGACAGCAACCTGACGAGGATTGGCCTTTGCCAAGGCCAATAATTTTTCTTCGGCCTTGGGATATAACTCTTCGTCGTCGCTTTCTATTTCCTTAACCGCTCGGTCATATAAATTTTTCGGGTGACCGACAAATGGATGTAGTAATCGAGTGGCTGGACGCCGATAGTACAAATTGGAATCTAAGTGAAGATAGCTTGTATTGTCCGCTAACACTGCGGCGGCATAGTATGTCAATGAATTGATCGAAGCGGTCGGTAAATACAATTTACGGTTGAATCCAATACCAGCTTTCTCAACTGTATCGGAATACTTTTTTACATGTTCGTCGATACGTACCGCGGTCGGGAAATCCGACGAGTAAATAATGTAATCAATATGCGACCTGAGTTGCCGTTCATCCACCGCTTCAAAGACCGGCTTGAGAATGAGCTTCTTAAACTTGTCCAAACTGATGACTTCGGTGGATGGGATTCCATTCAAATAAACGACATTACTTGAAGGAATCTTCCTCAGTGAGATGTAGTGATTGGCAATCATTTTTGAAGACGCCGAATCTGCGTTGACAACCAAGAGAGCGTGTTCGGGACCGCCGGCCAATGCCGTCGAACCCATACCGATCCACCACAAAGATAACGCCAGCCAAAAGATGCTTTTGAATCGCCTCATGTCTTGTTTCCTGTTATTGGTTTGCCGACGTATCTTAATCTTAACGTCTGAAAACCTCTTGGCGAACCACGAAACCCTGCCTATCGTTGCAGAGCTAACACTATATTTGAGTCAATCTGGGTTTTTTTCACCGAAAGTTCAGTTAAGGGCATTTTGCCAATCAGCCGTTGAGCACTTATAAATATTCTTGCCCTGACTACTAATCGTATTTTTCACTACTAAAGCCCCGGCTTTGTTCGCCTTAAACGATATTGCAGGCATCGAGTATTGCGGAGGCAACTTTGTTGCCGGTAGAACCAATTCTAAGTGACAAACCGAGCGTACTTAACCTCTCCTCTTGGCCAAACTAGCCCCAACTGACGTTTTTGAAAAACGCATCAACCCCTTCATTTCATCATGAAACCTCCTCGTGTTCTATCGCGTTTTTTAATCGGTTACTTATTGCTGCACCTGCTCGCAGCAACCATTTTTGTCAGTATCTCTTCTCGGACTACTCGCTATCAAATGGTTGAAAACACCAAAGACAAGATGGAGTCGCTGGCCTTGACGCTACAAGCTCATGTACAAGAACTTCCCGGCGGTTTGCAAGACGACAGTTTGTTGCCGCATGTATTGAAACTCGGTAAACAAACTGATTTCCGTTACACTGTGATCGACTTCGATGGCAACGTGTTAGCCGACTCCGAGAAAGGCGACCAAAACATTGGCTTGCATTTAGACCGGCCCGAAGTCATTCAGTCCAGAACAGATAAAATTGGTTTCTCCAATCGCTTTAGCGATACGCTACAGAAACCCATGATGTACCTCGCCATCGCCTACCACGCAGCCGAAACTGAACCCTGCAGCGGCTTCATTCGTGTCGCGGTTCCCTCGGTCACGATCAACGAATCTATTTATGGCTTACAACGAAATTTGTGGACCTACGCGATACTACTAGGAGCCCTGACGACGGGGCTGTTGGTCTTACTAACTTTCAGTGCGATCCGACCACTGAAGGGATTTGCGGAAGCCGCTCGCAATATTGGCCACGGAAATTTCCAACAAACATTACCAAGCAACCTACGTAATGAATGGGGCGAACTGGCCGACGCGTATGCTCAAATGCAGCATGAGATCTCCAGCCGCGAGGGGCAACTTCGGGAAACCAATGCCCGTTTTGATGCAATGCTCAGTACGATGATTGAAGGCGTGCTTGCTACTGACGGCCAAGGGCGAATCTCGATCTCCAACCGCGCCGCCGAGCGAATGTTATCGCTGTCCTCAGGTGATGTCGTCAACCGAGACTTGTTGGACATTGCTCGCTACCCCGAACTTCACGCAGCCATCCAATCGGCGCGCGAGAACAAAACGACCGCCAAAGCCGAATTCGAAACGCTCAACCCTGACCGCCGACGCATTAAAGCCAGAGCAACCTACCTGGCGAGCGAACCCGAACAAGGTGTTGCGATCGTCCTGCGAGATGTAACCGACCTGCATGCTCTCGAAAACATGCGCCGTGATTTTGTTGCTAACGTCTCACACGAATTAAAAACCCCCTTGGCTTCGATCAAAGCTTACGCGGAAACACTACGCCTAGGAGCAATCGATGACAAAAACAAAAATCTCCAGTTCGTCAGCCAAATCGAAACGCAAGCAGAACTCTTGAATTTACAAATCCAAGACTTGCTTGAAATCGCACGAGTCGAATCGGGTTCCGC
>CAZHCH010000008.1:36616-66616 GCA_964530985.1 uncultured Pirellulaceae bacterium
GTGTTTGAGCGATTTTACCGTGTCGACCAAGCCCGCTCACGCGAGGAGGGCGGAACCGGATTGGGGCTGGCCATCGTGAAACACCTAACCCAAGCTTTCCAAGGCCAACTGGAGCTGGACAGCCAAATTGGAAAAGGCAGCACGTTTCGTGTGCTGTTGCCAACCGCCGGGGCTTAAGAACAGCCTGAAAAGAAAAACCGATCCAATCCTGCTGCAAGAATTCGGCCAAAATACAGTTTTCGCACATGTTTTCCACGGCAAAGACGCTTTAATTCGACGTTGCAGGCGAAGAAATAAGCATTCAACTCATGCCCAAAAATTGCCGTTAACCTCTAGCAAAGACCAATTTTCCAACAAGTAGCTTGCTGTTGGTGGGAAATCCACCACTGTGAAAATTAATTTCGTTCGCTACTTGATAAATGTCCGTCCTTTTCACAAACTTTTAAGAATCCTTAACGGGATCTTCACACAACGCCAGTATCGTGTCGCAAAGTTTAACCTACTTTCGCGGCGACCCTTTTCGGGTTCAAACCGCAATTCACCTTTCCGACTTTGAGAGAGAAAATGAAGTCTACGTTTTATGCGTTACTGATGACCGCACTCGTTTTTGCTGGCTGTGACAAACCAACCGGTGCTCCTGGCAGCGACGCTGCTCAAGGAAGTTCGACCTCAACTTCAACGCTTGAGGGAACCATCACGGTGGAAGGTTCAAGCACCGTCGAGCCAATCACATTGAAAGCCAAAGAGCTTTTTTCTGCTGAACACCCAAAAGTCAACATCAGCATCAGCGGCCAAGGAACTGGCAACGGCTTCAAATCGTTGGCAGGCAAAGAGTCAGACTTCTCCGATGCCTCTCGTCCGATCAAGAAAAAAGAATTCGATGCTTGCAAATCGGCGGGCGTCGAGTTCATCGAAGTCCCGGTTGCTTATGACGGACTATCGATTGTTGTCAACAAAGAAAACGACTTCATTACCGAACTGACCATCGACCAACTCAAAAAGATCTTCCGCGAAGACTTCGCCGCCAAGACTTGGAAAGAAGTTGACCCAAGCTGGCCCGACGAGCAGTTGAAAGTTTACGCTCCCGGAATCAACTCAGGAACGCACGATTACTTCGTCGAAGTCATCGGCAAAAAAGACAAAAAAGGTCTACGTGCCGGCGACAAGAACTGCACGCTTAGCGAAGACGACAAATCATTGGTCACCGGCGTCAAAGGCGACAAGTACTCAATCGGCTTCTTTGGTTTTAGCTATTACGAAGCCAATAAAGACGCGTTGAAGATCGTCCCAATCGTCAACCCAAAGAACGACACCTCGGTCACTCCATCGATGGCAACTATCGAATCCGGCGAGTACGCACCGTTCAGCCGACCACTGTTCATCTACGTCAACCCAGCTCAGTACACTCGTCTTGAAGTGAAAAAGTTTGTTGACTTCTACGTTGCCAACGCCAAAGAAATCGTCACAGAAGCCAGCTACGTTCCACTACCCGATTCGGTTTACGAAGCGGTTAAGACTCACCTTGAAAAAGGTTTGACTGGCACACACTATTTGGACGAATCCGGGGAAAAACGCCCGGGTGGAATCGCCGAACTTTACGTCGAAGAAAACTTGATGAAGTAACCCTGAACCAACAGAACCTCACTCGTGAACTGGGAACGCCGACTAAACTGCCGGCGTTCCCATTGCGTTAATCAACTCGCGAATCAGCCTTTAAAACAAGGTAGAGTTTTGGCCGAAACAGCCACACCAAGATCCAAGTACAAACTTCGATCATCAGCAACTAGTAAACGCTGGCAAACCGTCATGGTGACGTTGCTGGTGTTCTGTTCGCTCGTATCTTTAGCCACCACATTTGGCATTATCTTCATCTTGATTTACGAGTCGTACGGTTTTTTTGGATCGCCGGACATCGACCCTTGGAAGTTCTTGACTGGTACCGAGTGGTCCATCGGCCAATCTGCTGGCGAACAAAAATATGGAATCCTGCCGCTGGTTTCAGGCACGTTCCGAATCACTTTCATTGCGATGGTGATCGCTTTGCCGATGGGTTTGATCACGGCCGTCTATTTGTCCGAGTACGCAACCAAACGGACTCGATCGATTTTAAAACCAGTGTTGGAAATTCTGGCTGGCATCCCAACGGTTGTGTTGGGGTTCTTTGCGATCTCAGTGATCACGCCAATTTTCCTAACACCGTTCGGCAACTTCTCTCCGTTCAACGCCGCTTCGGCAGGCATCGCGGTTGGCATTCTATGCTTGCCGCTAGTAACTTCGCTTGCCGAGGATGCTCTGCGGGCCGTGCCAAGGGCACTACGAGAGGGAGCCTACGGGCTCGGCGCGACTCGGTTTGAGGTAACGTTCAAAGTCGTTTTGCCAGCTGCACTTTCAGGAATCGTGTCTGCGTTTTTGCTGGCTCTCTCACGAGCGATCGGCGAAACAATGGTCGTCGCACTCGCCGCCGGTAGCTCGCCCACATTCACTTTAGATCCTCGCGGCACCTCGCAAACCATGACGGGCTTCATTGTCGAAACCTTCAAAAGCGAATCAGTAGTGCCGGGCACGATTGGCTATTTTTCGATCTACGCGGTTGCCGGAGTGCTTTTTGTGATCACGTTCTTAATCACGTTGATCGGACAGATTATCCGCATGCGATACCGCGAGGTATACGAATGAGCCAGCCTACCGACCTCAAACCTTCTCAAGCCGGCAGTCGCAAACGATTTAGCGGCGCTTTCGCGGTTCTGTGCATGCTGGTTTCTAGCCTCGCGATCGTTGTTTTGATTGCCTTGCTTGTTTCGATTTTCATCAAAGGCGGAAACTTCCTGAGCCTTGATTTCCTGACCGGGAAACACTTGGAAGAAAACCCTCAAGGCAGCGGGATCGGCCAAGCCGTTATCGGTTCGGCGGTATTGAGTTTGATCTGCGGGGTGTTTGCGATTCCGATCGGAATTGGAACGGCGATTTTTCTCGAAGAGTTTCAACCACGAAACCGCTGGCTGCGTTACTTCCATGGCTTGGTACAATTAAACATCAACAACTTGGCCGGCGTGCCATCGATCGTGTACGGCATCTTGGGCGTGACTGCCTTTGTTTACATGTTCGGTGCCGTTCAAGCGATCAAGGTTGGCGAAACAGCGTCCATGGAAGTCGGCGTCGAATACCGATACCAGTCGGACACGCTTTCTGGAGAGATCTTCCAATTCCAGGTCCCCGATGCATCCGAATCCAGGTTCACGATCGATGAACCACTCGAAGTCAGCATCGCCGGTCAACCAACACAATTGAACGTGCTGCCCAAATCAGCCGATCGTCCGACCGACGACGCCACACTTGCTCGCAGCGTTTGGGCCGGCAAAGTCGCCTCCCGGTTCCCGATCAAACAGCCTTGGTACTTCCGAATCCCATTCGGCAAAAGCGTTCTAGCGGCAGGGCTGACATTAGCTCTGGTAATCCTGCCAATCGTAATCATTGCGTCACAAGAAGCCCTCCGTGCGGTTCCCAATTCGCTTCGCGAAGCCGGGTTCGGCATGGGAGCCACACGCTGGCAAGTCGTTCGCAGCGTCGTGTTACCGTCTGCGACTCCCGGCATCATGACCGGTGCGATTCTGTCGATGAGCCGCGCCGTTGGTGAAGCCGCTCCAGTGCTGGCCGTCATGGGCGGCGTGCTGGAATACAACATGTCAAACTTGATGGACAAGACACCTGTTTTGCCTGTCACGATCTTCAAGTGGGCCGGCCACTCAAACCCCGGTTACGAGAACTCTTCGGCCGCGGCGATCATTGTATTGCTGGGACTGTTGTTACTGATGAACTCGGTCGCGATCTTGATTCGCTATCGATTTGAAAAGATAAACGCCGCCTAGCTTTAGCCCTTCACGCTTACTAATCCAGCAAAACGATGTTAATCAAAAATCCAAAAAAACGGAAAACCTCGATGTCAAACACCGTGGCAACTGCTACCGCAACCAAGAACGAAACTTCTCCTGCGGTCGCGATCAACATCCAGAACTTCAACGCCTACTACGACGACTTCCAGGCCATTCACGATCTAAGCCTGTCGATCCCCGACAAAAAAGTAACCGCCTTCATCGGTCCCAGCGGCTGCGGCAAAAGCACGCTGATGAAATGGATCAACCGCATGAACGACGTCATCCCGTCAGCACATGCAAAGGGCTCAATTCATGTCAGCTCCAAAGACGGTGCGATCAACGTACTGAGCCGCCAAACGGATGTGGTCGACTTGCGGCGTCGAGTCGGAATGGTTTTTCAAAAGCCGAATCCGTTCCCAAAATCGATCTACGACAACGTCGCCTTCGGTGCTCGACTGCACTACAAAATCGGCAAAGCAGATTTGGATCACTTGGTCGAATGGTCTTTGAAAAAAGCAGCCATTTGGAATGAAGTCAAAGACCGTTTGAACAAACCAGCCAACGGACTCTCCGGCGGCCAAAAGCAACGTTTGTGCATCGCCCGGGCGATCGCCGTCGGCCCCGAAATCTTGCTGATGGACGAACCTTGCTCAGCACTGGACCCCGGAGCAACCGCGAAAATTGAGAGCCTCATTTATGAACTGAGCAAACAATACACGATCGTGATTGTCACTCACAACATGCAACAAGCCTCCCGCTGTAGCGACCGAACGGCGTTTTTCTATGAAGGCCGAGTCGTCGAAGAAGGTGCCACCGAAGACGTTTTCACTCGACCTAAAGAACAACAAACCGAAGACTATGTCTCGGGCAAATTTGGCTAACCGCTGACCTAAGCGTTGCCGCCTGAACGCGATTAGTCGTTTGAGCAACTCAATTTCCCCGATCACACTACAGCCCAAATCAAAACATGTCACGACACCTCCAAAAAGACGTTGATTCCATCCATCGCCGACTGCTGGCGTTGTTCGGCGTTGTCGAGCAAATGATCGACAAAGCCGTTCGAGCTCTCTGCGAACAAAAAGTCGAACTGGCCGTCGAAGTCATCGCGACCGACCATGAAGTCAACCAAGCCGAAGTCGAAATCGAAGAAGAGTGTTTGAAGGTCCTCGCCCTGCACCAACCGGTCGCTGTCGACCTGCGCCGAGTCGCCTGCGTGTTCAAAATCAACTCAGACATCGAACGCATCGCGGACCTCGCCTGCAACGTGGCCGAACGAGCCCGTTGCATGCACAAGCAGCCTTATTTCCCGATCCCCGATGAACTTCCATTGATGGCCAAACAAGCCAGCAAGATGGTTCGCATGGCATTGGATTCATTTGTTGAAGGTGACGTAGAACTTGCCAAGCAAGTCATTCAAATGGATGCCCGTGTTGACGAAGCCAATTTAGCGGTGATCGAGGAACTGCAAGGGTTAATGAAACAAGACAAGAATTTAGTCGTACCTGCCCTGCACTGTTTCTCCGCTTCAAGACACCTAGAGCGTATCGCCGACCACGCTGAGAACATCGCCGAAGACGTGATCTACTTTGTCGATGGTGAGATCATTCGACACCGGCACGACGACGAAATTTATAATACCGAAAAAAAGTAGTCACCGTTCACCTTCACACGCAACAACCGTTTCCTGCCAGATCCAACATTTCTAAAGCCACTCATTCATTTCCCAACGTCTAGTTTCATGGCAAAGAAGATCTTGATCGTAGAAGATGACCGCTCGCTGGCCAGCGTACTTGAATACAATTTTGAAGATGCTGGCTACCATGTATTCTGTGCTCACGACGGACAAGACGGGATCAATCAAGCTCGTAGCAAACAACCCGACGTAATTTTGCTGGACCTGATGATACCCGTTATTGACGGGGTCGAAGTCTGCCGTCAGTTACGTTCAGAGAGCCAAACTCGTGAAACTCCGATCATGATGTTGACGGCCAAAGCCGAAGAGACCGATCAATTGATTGGTTTTTCGGTGGGTGCCGATGATTACGTTGTCAAACCCTTTAGCGTGCGAGTGCTACTGGAACGAGTAAAATCGCTGTGCCGTCGTAACGAACGTTTTCAAAGCGGCGGAACAGACGTGATTACCCGTGGTGGCATCTCAATCGACCGCCTAAAACACCGCGCGTCCATACATGGCAAATCGATCGACTTAACACCCAGCGAGTTTCGACTACTGGACACACTCATTCGAAATCCGGGACGAGCATTCGATCGATCAGAGTTAATTGAGTTGGCACTCGGCGGCGACACGCTAGTGCTTGAACGCACGATCGATGTCCATATTCGTTCGCTGCGAAAAAAGATGGGCGACTTAGCCGATTTCGTTCAAACCGTCCGTGGCATTGGCTACCGCTTTCGAGAAACGACCAGCTAAATTCGCCGGGAAACCGCTGGATTAACAAGGATCTCGCCGTCCGTGTTTGCCTACTGGTAATTTTTGGTAAACTCAGTCAAAGCAACTGACAAGCCAATCCAAACATCAGACTGCATAAATCTATGTTTCGCTGTTCGATTCCAGTTCCGTTTCAATTTTACGGCAGCCTTTGTTTCGCATTACTGCTGGCTTGGTCAAGCCAACTTCTGGCGCAATCCAAAGATTTGGACGCCACCAAGTTAGCCATAATCAATCCCAAAATTCCGATCGCGACCGATGTTGAACTGCAGTTAGTGATCGATGCAGGCTTGAGCGTCTACGCTGGCCAGCACTTGATTCTGTTTTCAGACGTTCGCGACGCCGACAAAGCCTACGACTTGGTCCGCAGTTATGACGCCGCAGTGCCTCAATGGTGTGAATACTTTGGCGTTGATGTGCAGCGAACCAAAGGCTGGAAGCTGCGAGCGTTTTTAATGCAAGCGCCCAACCAAACCAAACGATTCGAACAAGCAAGGCTATTTACAGAAAAGCTCCCACCGTTTGCCGCTGGATACCAAAAAGATCACAACATCTATTTGTGTGACCAATTAGGCCCCTACTACACTCGGCACTTGTTGCTGCACGAGGGAACGCACGCGTTCATGCAATGGTTTTTGAACGGTTATGGTGCACCGTGGTTTTCCGAAGGAGTAGCCGAAATGCTCGCGGTTCACCAACGAACCAAAACCTCGGTCAAACTCAAATATCGTCTAGCCAGTCGCGACGAAGCACCATACTGGGGCCGAGTCAAGCTTATCAAAGATGAACACATCGCAGGCGTTGCGATGACGTTGGAAGAAGTATTGGCAATCCCTGGCGAGTCATTCCGGAACGTGCGCTACTACGCTTGGGCATGGGCAGGCTGTGAGTTTTTTGACAATCATCCGTTGACTAAAGAAACCTTCAACGCACTTAAAAAATCAGCTGATTCACCGACCGAATTGTTCAATGCTGCCTTCAAAGAAAAGCTACAACCTCACTGGAATCAACTGATCAAAGACTGGGCGATCTTCATTGAAGAGATGGAGTACGGTGTCGAGATCCAGCGCAGTCGAATCATCGAAGCCGTCGACTTAGACAAAGCTAACCCCGAAAACCATCACTACTCGATCGACACCGCTCACGGCTGGCAACAAACTCGGCTAACCGTCAAAGCAGGAGACCGACTAATAATCGAATCAAGCGGTCGTTTTAAGGTCGGTCAAACCGTCGCACCTACTCAACCAACCGATCAAGGCCAGCCTCCCGCCAGCAGTCAGACCTATCCTTGGTACTGCGAATCCAACGGCATAACGCTTGAATATTATCGCGGCCAACCGCTAGGAATGTTGACCGCAGGGGTGTTATTTTCCGACTCCCAGCAACAAACCGCCAAAAGCAAATTAGCTTGGAAAGTCCTTTCGCTACCAGCGGCAGGGCCCAAACGAGAAATCACCATCCCGGCAGACGGCGTATTGTGCTTTCGAATCAACGAATCACCAGCAAAACTAAGTGACAATAAAGGTGTCTTGGACGTTCGCTGTAAGCGTCTACAATAGTCGATTCTCAAGAAGCCGCTGGCTAAAAACTTCCAGAGGCCACCGAGTAATCCTAGCGGTCCATTCAATCTGAAATGAATCCTTCGTGTTTGCAGTTGCCGTCTTCTCACAACACCACAGCCAACCAACAATTTTTAAGTTTAAAAACTATGAATATTCTTCAATCACAAGACCCTGAAATTTGGCAAACCATCCACGACGAAGCCATCCGTCAACAGGAAGGGCTTGAGATGATCGCTAGTGAAAACTACACCAGCCCCGCAGTCATGGAAGCCGTCGGTAGCGTGCTCACCAACAAATACGCGGAAGGATATCCCGGCCGACGCTACTACGGCGGCTGTGAACACGTCGACGTGATGGAAAACGTTGCTCGCGACCGCGCCAAAGAATTATTCAATGCCGAATTCGCTAACGTCCAACCAAGCTCTGGATCTCAAGCCAACCAAGCAGTCTACCTAACTGCCGTCCAACCGGGCGATACCATCATGGGGCTGAGCCTCGCTCATGGGGGTCACTTGACCCACGGCATGCACTTGAACCTGTCGGGTAAACTATACAACTTCGTTCATTACGGAGTCGACAAAGAGACGCATCTTTTAAACTTCGATGAAATTGCCAAGATGGCTCGGGAACACAAACCCAAGATGATCGTCGCCGGTGCCAGCGCCTACCCGCGGGAAATTGAACACGGCAAGTTCCGCGAGATTGCAGATGAAGTCGGCGCGTTGCTGTTTGTTGACATGGCTCACTACGCTGGCTTGGTAGCTGCCAAAGAACACGACGATCCAGTTGAAGTCGCGGACTTCGTAACCACCACCGTTCACAAGACGCTTCGTGGCCCTCGCGGTGGCTTGGTGCTGTGCAAGAAAAAATACGCCAAGAAAATCAACAGCAGCGTGTTCCCGGGCATGCAAGGTGGTCCGTTGATGCACGTGGTTGCGGGCAAAGCCGTTTGTTTTGGTGAAGCACTCAAACCCGAGTTCAAGACGTACGCCAAACAAGTCAAAGCCAATGCTAAAACACTCGCCGAAACATTACTCGCCGGCGGTTTGAACCTCGTCAGCGGCGGCACCGACAATCACTTGATGCTCGTCGATGTCACCACCAAAGGAATCGGCGGAACGCTGGCAGAAGACACCCTCGGAACCTGTGGCATCACCGCCAATAAGAACATGATTCCGTTTGACGAGCGAAAACCAATGGACCCCAGCGGTATTCGCTTGGGCACCCCGGCGCTGACCACGCGCGGAATGGGCACTGACCAAATGAAAGAAATCGGCGGCTGGATCGTCGAATCGCTTTCTAACCCAGCCGACAAAGCGTTACTCGAACGAATTCACGAACAAGTAAAGGAACTTTGCCAACACTATCCCGTGCCTGCTCACGGCATGAACGTTTAATCCATAGGTGGCTAAGCCATGGACCCGATCTCTAAAGCCGCCAACGCAATTCGATCCTGCAGTGCGATCGTAATTGCAACTGGCGCTGGGATGGGGGTTGATTCTGGACTACCGGACTTTCGCGGCGACGAAGGCTTTTGGCAAGCCTATCCACCGTTTCGAAAGCTTGGCCTTTCGTTTGTCGATCTGGCTGACCCGCGTTGGTTCGCTGACAATCCATCACAAGCTTGGGGGTTTTACGGTCACCGACTAAACCTTTATCGCCAAACCAAACCCCACGCTGGGTATCGGATTCTGAAACAGTGGGCCCACTCCAAAGCATACGGTTGCTTTTCATACACGAGCAACGTTGACTGTCATTTTCAGTTGGCAGGTTTTGATGCCAATCGCATTGTCGAATGCCATGGAAGTTTTTCGCAGTTGCAATGTCGTCAACCGTGCGGCCAAGCGCTCTGGTCATCCGCAGACACCCATGTCTCGATTGATGAAGACACCATGCTGGCAAACGATCCGTTGCCGCAATGCTCTCACTGCGACGACATTGCTCGACCCAACATCCTGATGTTTGGTGACTACCATTGGATTGGCGATCGAACTCATGCACAGGTTGATCGTTTCCACAGTTGGCTCAGCAAAATCCCAAAGAACGAAATTTCAATCATTGAAATCGGCGCGGGCACCGCCGTTCCATCAGTACGCAACTTATCTGCCAAACTCGTGCAGCAAAAAAACGCGACGCTAATTCGGATCAACCCTCGTGAACCCAAGGGCATCGACGGAACGATCAGTATTGCACAACCTGGCCTGGAAACGTTGCAACAGATCAACGAACTGCTCTAGCCTTGTTGGAAAAACAAAACACTATCCAAAACAGATTTCGATAGGGCGACCAACGGACTAAGGTTTGCAGCAGTCTTAGGGTTTAAGCCAGTCTGTTCCCTATTTTTGCGTGTTAAGTTAACTAGGGAACAATCTTAACTTTGACTTTTCGTGTAATTCGCTGCTAGAATACCGATAAGTACACGTAATCAATACGCTGTAGCTGCGTCCAAGGCGCTGTAGACGCAATGACGACACCCAATCAAACGAGCTACAATTACCTCTTTTGTGCACTACTCATCTTATTAATTGAACAAACAGTACCCTAAAAAACAACCAAACAATTTTACCAAAAGTAACTTCAATGAAACTCTCAAGACTGTTCACTGCCGGACTCATCGCAGCATCCATCGCTGGTTTTGCAAACCCAACACAAGTTATTGGTCAAGAACCGACTTCGCCTGTCCAAGAAACTAAGACCAGCAAAACACCTGCTCCAGAGACCGACTATTTGGCACTGGCTTCGGAATTTGAAAGCGGCAAGGGACGCACACTCACGATAGGTTCTGAAGTCAGTCTCGACCCGGTCATGAAAGCTGAGTGGATTCAAGGCGAGGCACCAAAATCGTTTGAACCTGGAAAAGTTTACTTCATTGAGTGCTGGTCAACAAAGTGCGGTCCTTGCATCCACATGATTCCCCATGTGAACGAACTCCACAAAAAATACTACGACAAAGGCTTGCGAATCTATGGCATGAGCGTCTACGAAAATGACCTGGAAGAGTGCAAGGAATTCGTTGAAGAAAAGGGTGATGGAATGTCCTACCCAGTCGCCTTTACGGGCAAGGGCGGACCTTTCGAAAGAGAATGGATGAGACCCGCAGGAGCCAAAGGGATCCCACACGCGTTCATCATACGTAACGGAAAACTCTTAGCATCAACAGTTGCTTCACGGCTCACTGACGAGTTGATTGAATCCATACTTGATAGTGACGAAGGCGCGGCGAAAGCTGCCGCCACAATTTTGGCCGCTCAAATTCACGAAGGAAAAATTAACGACCTGCTAGACAACATCCGCTCCGCACGTAGGAAAGGCGACACGGAAGCGATGACAGCGAACATCGAAAAGCTGAAAGTCATCGATCCGGAAAACCCTGAAATCCTCGTTGAAGAACTCTGGGTTTTAATACTCGACGAACAATGGCCAGCCGCAGTAACTGCTCTCAACGACATGTCTGAAAACTGGGCAAAAAGTTCTTTTGTTTCGATGAATGGCATGCGATTGGCCCGAGGCAGTGGTCGCAGCTATCAGGCGGAATTTGAGAAAGCGCTTATCCATGCCTATTCCGACTTCGTACATAACAAAGAATATATTGGTCCAACCCACTTTGCATGCTTGAGCATTCTTCAGTGGAAGATTGGCGAAAAAGAAAACGCCACCACGACCGCCGACAAAATGATCGCAGCTGCCAAGGCTTTTTCCAACGGTAACGAAGCATCTGTAGAAGCTTACAAGCGTTTCAAGAAATCCGTCCACGACGGCACCATGCCTGAGTTGTCAGAGCTTTCATCATGGATCCGCGAGGCAAAAAAAGCAGCTAAGGACGCTCAGTAAAAGAAATGATGATTTAAGTTTGTAGTACCGGCTTTAGTGAATAGGCTCAGGCGGTACTACGAACATAACACCGTTTAACGACCAGCTGGAAGGCGTCGTCGATTACCATTCAATGGATACACTTCCGTCTTTCAGATCGTCGTTAAACTATTTTAGAATCATCTGCACTCTCCACCAGCAACGGATGCGAACTGAGCACGATCCAAGTTTTCCGGATGAACGCAAAGTAAGTACACAGCAAAAGTACATTAAAAGCAAATCCGATTGCATCGACCATAGAGATGGACGTTCCCACCAATACGAGCAACTTGCTCAATAGCAATTCGGTGAAGTGGGCAAAGATCAAGAAAGCACCAAGGGCCGTGAATGGCAACATCGCGGTTCGACCAGGATGTAAACCACGACGCTTTGCCCCCGAGTAAAAACCAGTGGTGGCGATGAAGGCGACAATCACGAGTAGCAACATCGTTGACACCAATTCTCGAACGCCGTTACGGCGCGTTCTTTTTTAGCTTGCGTTGCAAGGTCCGTCGCGGAATATCCAAACGCCGAGCGGCCTCTGAAATGTTTCCACCAGTGTCGGCGAGTACTCGCTGAATGTGCTCCCACTGAGCTTCTGCCAATGAGGGTGGCGGAAAGTCCGGGTCCGGCTTGGGCGTCGGACGAGGCACGTCTTCGAACGCTGCCAAAACCTGATCCGCGTCCGCGGGCTTGGTCACATAACCAACCGCTCCCAGTTTGACGGCTTCCACGGCATTATTGATGCTGCCATAACCCGTCAGGATAACACACTTAGTATTTGGAGACACGCCGCGAATGGCTTCCAACAGCTCCAAGCCAGATTTGCCAGGCATCTTCAAATCCAACACCGCTCGATCCGGCTTCTTAGACTCGGCTGCTTCCATCGCTGTGTCATAACAGTCGGCCACCGTAACGCTCAGGCCACGGCGCGTAAAAGATTTTTCCAGCCGATTACGCATTACATCGTCGTCATCCACGATCAAAATCGTCTTCGGCAAATTCGCAAAAGCAGCATCCATCATCGTTTCACCTTGAATTGATTCGAAAGGCCCCGGTTTATTGACCGGAACTATCTTAAGTAAACCGAGCAATTCGCCAACAACATAACTTTGCCGAACCACAGAATTTATCAACTTATAAAGATCTTCCACCTGAAAGATTGAATCTGGAACCTCAAATCCAAAACTCAATGCGTGGCAATCTGGCTCACTACCGATTTACATCTCAATCGGGGCCGACGACAAATCTGCAGGCCGCTCGTTCGCGGTTAAACGAAACATGTCTTCAATCAGCTGAATATCACAAGGAGTTTGTTCGCGGTCCCGACGGACAAACATGCGTTGCTGAGTCGTCGCAACCACTGCTGGCGGCAATTCACCTAGCTGCCCAAATGATCGAGCATAATTTACGAATGAAGGCACATTAGTGGTGGCAACGCCATACACCATACTGCCAACACCGATCGTCTTGCCGGTAAAAATACTAGTGTTGATCGCCGTTTTCGAATAATCTCCCATTACACAGCCGACAAATTGCGATCCAGTCGACACCTTACGATCGCCATAAGTCATGTTGATCACCCCGTAAGTATTTTTCAAATCGCTATTGCTCGTCCCTGCCCCCAAGTTAATCCAGCTGCCCAAATAGCTGTGGCCCAGAAACCCGTAGTGCTTTTTATTGCTATACGGTTCGATCACGGTACCTTCAACTTCGCCACCGATTTTGCAATGGTGGCCGATCGAAACTTCATCTTTGATCGAAGCGTGTTCGCTGATCTCCACTTTCGGCGCCAAATAGATCGGGCCCTTTAAAAGGCTAAACGGACCAATCTTTGCTCCATCATCAATCACGATTGGCCCGTGAGACGAATCAAACACCACGTGCTCCCTCACGGTTACGTCGTCACCAAAGTACACCCCAAAAGATTGTTCTTGATAGTGACCAACTCGAACTCGGTGAGCGAGGTTGCTCTTGAAAATTGATAGGTTTTTCAAAATCACATCGTGTGGATAGCAAAACAAACTTGCTTCCACTTCACTGTTTGCTTCATCCGAAAGACGAGTCACCCCTGCCTTACTGGCAACCGAAATTGCAGCTGACACCCACCGTTGGTCATCGGAACCTAACGATTCAGTAGGTAGTATCGCTGCAGCCAACGTTTGATCTGCTGCCATCCAAACCGTTTCAACTGCTGCATCGGATCCCGCGATCGCAACTAGAGCTTCAAGCTGTTTTAGACTGTCAACCGAGGGGACCAACCGGGCATTCACCACCAGTGTCCACGGCAGTTGACTATCTAATTGCGTCGCCACTTTGCCAAAGTCCTGCTGCTGGATTTGCTGCATGTGCGACCGCACCAACCCAACGGTCGGCCCTGCGATGGGCAACAAAAAATCAATCAACCGATAACTCGCACAACTGACAGCGTAAGCCAACCGGCCAGTCGTGATCGGAGCCAACTGTTGAACGAGTTCGTCTTCAAAAACAAGCGTATTAATCATGGATCGTTTGCAGTAGGTTCTATTTAATTTTTAATTGACATCCAGAATTTGCAGTTCTAACTCCGCCTGTTGTTCCGCCGCGATCGGAATTTCTTCGTTGGTCAAGGAGGCTTCACCATACAGCGGCAAATAGCGATAGTAAACTTCTAATGTCATCACTGCCATCGCAGTCGTATAAAGCCGGCCACCGACTTCACCATGTTTATCCGGGAAATACCAACTACCCCGCGCGTGTCCGCTAGAGCGATCTTGCGTATCCACCAAATGCTCTCGCATAACGGAATTCCATTGCTTCCATTCTTCACCGCCGTAATGTCGAAAAGCTTGTGTGGCGTAATAATCGTAGTATATGTCTGTTTGAGAGACCCCTTTTTTGGCAAGGAAATTCATTCCATTGCGAATCGAAGCTGTTTCCAGCGGAGCTCCCATGTACATGGTTGCAAGCGTTCCAGCGGCGGTGGTTGTTTCCAGACGGAAGCTTCGTTTCCTAGCCGAAAGTCTAAGATCGACAGGACGCTTGTAGCCAAACAAGCCACTGGTGTCGGTGGTTGATTCGACAAACTTCCTCGCCTTCTCCCAGACATTGGGGTCCACTTTAATGCCTGCGAGCTTACAGCTTTTCAGCGCTGCGATTTGCCAGCTAGTGATCGTCAAATCACCCGCCTGCCCTGCGCTATAGCCCCAACTGCCATTGAATTCATTTTGTGCAGCACAAATATATTTCTGCGCCTCACGAACAGGCTGTTCCAAAGCCGGATCGCCCGTCATCGCCCACGCCTCACTAAGTGCGATTGTTGCGATGGCCTGCGAGTACATGTTCGCTTTTCCGCCGCCATTGATCGTCAGGTTCCCACCTCGCGGACCTACTCTTAGCTTGCTTAGCAGATACTCCAAGCCAGCTTGTACTTCCCGTTGATATGGCCCTGCTTCATGGGTATAGCCAGCGCCAAGCAGCGACATCAACGCCAATCCTGTAGCGGCAGCCGGTGATTCGATCTTACCTTGATTTCGGCAATCACCTTGGCACGCATTCACATTGTGAAAAAGTCGCCAACTACCATCTGGGCGTTGATGCTTTGCGATCCAGCGCAACCCTTCCTCAACCGCCACTTCACTACCTGGGGTGCCTCCACGTGGGCCGGCAAGTAAGGCTCGATTGTTCACATTGCGGCCTTGCAAACCACCACCGGTGGGTAGCGTGGGTAAGCTTCCCACATCGTTCGGCTTCACGTCCACAGACATTGGGTTGGAATCCGTCGACAACGTTGGGCTGGGTACTCGATCAATTTCGTTTGCTAACTCGTTGACTAAGTCCGTTGCCATGTCTTCAGCGGTTGCATCCAGCGGCGATTCGACTTCATTTTCGACATCCGATTTCACCTTGATCTTGTCTGGCTCCTTTTCGGGGACAGGCGGAAGCTCAATCGGGCTCAAAACAAAGGATGCCTCAATGCCGATCGATGGCTGTTCTTGATTGGTGACTCTCAAAAACAATACCAACACCAAAACCAAAGCTAGGTGAGCAACGAAGCTGAACAGCAGTGACGACATTGAGCGACGATTCAAGCGGACTCGTTCGGCAATTCGATCAGTAAACTTGCCAGATTCGGACCCTCCGTCAGGCACTGCTAAATCGACTTGCTGAAGCAATCCAGTATCGACCTTGCGCGACGCGAGATACAGCGCATCGAAACGATCACGTGACAGTCGACGTCTTTTTTTCAACGGCTTGGATGACATCTCAGGGACTGTGTCCACCAAATCACTCGCCGCAGAGGCGTTGAGCGTTCGTGTTGGTCGCGATTGGCCGGGACGTGACATCAGCTTGGGTCTTGACTGAAACAGAAAATGATTTGCCGGACATCATTTCAAAACTAGGAAACGAGTCATTAGGTAGTCAACGACCAATGTAATCGAGCCACTACATACCAACACAAAATAAATCGGCATCCCAGCTGATTCGGTCCAACCTCGCCCTTGTGGAATGGCTGTTTTCACTGGGAACGGCTGTTTTAAAGACTTGCCAGCAGACAACTGACCTCACCGATTAGCCACCAATCGCCATGGACGCATCCGGTTGTATCGATTCTCACGACTGGCCAGCCGAATTGGCCTGCGGCGTTTTTTAACTCCACGATTACGATTTCCTCCACTGCCAAAAAAAAGTACACTTAATTTTCTCTTGTTTTCCAGCACTCTTTTTTTCCAGCAATAAATTTTAAACGGAGGATAGTTCAATGCAGAGATCTGCAATGGGGCGGAGTAACCCCGAAATAGAACGTGTTGTCAAAGAGTTGTTAACCGCCGATGCCAATTTTGACCGCGTTGAAAACCGGTCGGTCCATCGCAACCATCTTGTTCGCCCAGTACACATTAAGCTCCGAGAGACGGAACAAGTCATTGGGGCATTTTCGCGAAATATTTCCGATGCTGGTATCGGTATCATCACCGATCGAGAAGTCACTACGGGAGAAATTGCTGTGCTGGGAATCGAACGCTTCAACGGGGATCCAGTCGATATTATCTCAGAATGCCGCTGGTGCAAAAGCTATTGTGGCAACTGGTTTATCTCTGGCTGGCAATTTCAAAACATAAAACGCTAAAAATGAAGTAAGCCCTTGCAAAACAGCACGTCTTATCAAGACTCCGAAAGACCAACCGACGTTTCTTTCATTTTCTGAAAACATCCTGAATTTAATGGCCTGCAATTTACGTAATGCAGACGATTGACCATAATAGTCCGGCTCGTTTGTACCCACCAACACTTAAACGGGCTTCCCTGAAACTGCTCAATTGATTTCAGCTTCGACAATCTAGCCCCCTATTTGCCCGCAGTTATGAACCCTTTTGATCGCAAGCTTGAAGAACACCAAAAATCTCTCACACGAGCGTTCCCTAAAATACTTCAGTTGAATACGGGCAAGCTCTGCAACATCACCTGCACCCACTGTCACGTGAATGCAGGGCCGGGCCGGAAAGAACTTATTTCCAGCGAGCACCTTCAACGAACGCTCGACTGGCTTGAGGGAACTGCCATCGCCACGATCGACTTAACCGGTGGTACACCAGAGATGCACCCCGAATTTCGCGAACTGGTCAAACGTGTACGTTCATTCGACCAGCCTCGTGAGGTCATCACGCGGCTAAATGCAACCATCATTGAAGAGCCTGGCTATGAGTGGATTCCAGAATTTCATGCCAAACACAAAGTGATTTGCATTGCATCAATGCCATGCTATTCACCCGAAAACGTCAATGAGCAACGTGGCGACGGAGTTTTTGATCGCTCGATAACAGCGTTCCAAAAACTCAACCAACTTGGCTACGGCATCGATCCGGAGCTCCAACTTCATATGGTTTACAATCCCAACGGAGCCTTCCTACCGCCTGAACAGAAAGCACTAGAAGCTGATTACAAACGGGAAATGAAGCAGCATTTCGATATCGACTTTCACAACCTTTACTGCATCACCAACATGCCGATCGCTCGATACGCTACGTTCCTAAAACGTAGCAAGCAGCTGGCTGACTATCAGAAGCTGTTAGTCGAGAGTTTCAATCCGGCATCGATTGACAACCTAATGTGCCGCGACACGATCAGTGTTGATTGGCAAGGTCGCGTTTATGATTGCGACTTCAACCAACAACTGGACATGCAACTATCCAACGGTAAACCACTGGACGTCTGGGACATCGACCTCGAAAAATTTGCTGCAATGCCAATCATTACTGGCGCTCACTGCTTTGGCTGTACCGCTGGATCGGGGTCATCCTGTGGCGGCGCATTGGTTGAACTCAACTAACCATCCTGCCACAAACCACCACCACTGGTTCACTGTTGGATTGGTTTTATCGAACTGGTTCTCTACCACACTGGCACAAAAAAACACCTCGTAGTTTCCTACGAGGTGTCTGCTTTCGAGCTTTTGACTAATTAAGCAAGATGTAAATTTTTACTGCTCGAACGATTTATTTCCGAAAGAGCCTCTAAGCAATGTGCCCGAGAAGATTTCGAATGGATTCGTTTCGACTTCTGGAGAAAGATAACCAACTGTAAATCGTTGGTTTTCGATATCCGTCTCAGAAGTTGGCGATGGAACTAGGAAACCAGGGTTGATGTACCCGTCGCCATTGAGGTCGTCGATTGCTCGAACACTACCATCAACAAAAACGATGTTGACGGTTTTGGAGTGCCACGCAAACCAGTCACGAGTGTCTTGCAAAATGATTCCAGCTTGACCTAGTTCTCCCTGCTGTGGGAATGAACCAATGATCATGTCAGCCCGACGTGTGTTAGGAGGAATCAATCTCACAGGTCCAGCCGCCGTTGAACCAACATCACCGACAATAGATGGACCATCGTTGAAGCTCTCTGCAAGGTCGATCCCTGCAACCAATCCTAAACGCTCGGAGATCGTATTCGGAAGGATACCATCTCCGGTGCCATCGGTTCCAACGTCACCTTTGCTACCACAACCGATCAGTGGCAATGTATTTGCAGGAACGTCGCCAGCATCCACTTCGTTCAAAGTCAGCGGACCTTGCACGGTTGGACTATTGGTCCCACTAAGATACCAGTTCTTCAGGCCATCGTCGTCTGTCGCTTTCGTCTGCGGACCGTCTGGGCCATTTTCAAAAACAGGAGCACCGCGAACCAAATGCCAGCTAGTTGCGTAGTTAGTATTGAAACCTGCCTCAGCAACACTCATGGCAGAACCACGAATCGAAAGTCCACGTCGTCCCGGAGGCGCTGTACTACCACCAACAAAGTCAGTCGCATTAGGGTCATCGCTACTTTTTGTATTCCACTTTTCAGATGCAATACAGATTGACTGAGGGCACAACAACTGCCCCGGAAGCACGTCCTGATCAACACAATCGGCAACCCATGAGTACTGATCAAGTGCACCATCTCGACTGGAATCGAACGCTCCCGAACAATACCTACCGTTCGGGCTGTTTGAGGCTTTTGCCAACAGGCAAATTGCCATCTGTCGCAAGTTTGACTTGCATTGAGTTGATCGAGCGGCGTTGCGAACAGCAGCAACAGCCGGAAAAATCATCCCGATTAGAATTCCGATGATCGCAATAACGACCAGCAGCTCCACCAATGTGAAACCCTTTTTGCGTTGCATTTTTATTACCTTTCGAAATACAACATCCAACAAATGAGAGCCACCTGCTCTCGGCAAGAACTACAGTGCCCTTGATGCCGCAAATTGTATTGAACTTCATTAAGAAAGCTTGAAGCTCATGTGTAAATCAGATTGAAACTGTATTTGCATTTCTTCACAATGCGAAGCAATCTTCATTTCGCATAAGCGTCTTAAGCTCGCGTTCAAACGGCGATAAAGTGATACCACTCAAAACCATCTGGTAATTTCGGTTGACCAGAAAACTCCAAATGCAAGATCCTACGGTGTCGCGAGGTTCCTAGAGTGGACGCACCACTTGCGTGGCTGATCAGCGGACGCATTGCCAACACATCTCCAGCAGCAGCGTAAATCGTTTCAATCGAATTTGATTGCGCGGTCGCAGCTGCCATCTGATCAACCAACTTGCAGTGGTGCGATCCTCGAATTACTTTCAGCGGGCCGTTGTCATCGGTCACTTCGTCCAAGTGAATTCGCAACGTCAACATTCGCTGTAACACTTCCTCGGATGCCTCAACGTGCGCCACGCCGGACTTTATGGTCGGCTTACAAAACACATCCGATGGCAGTGTGTTGTCACAAACCGCAATCGTCATGTCTTGATGCCACGGCAGCGTCCACGTGCGATTGGGATGCTTGTCAAAATACAGTACCCGCACCAACCCAACGGTCTCGCCCAATGTCCCCCGCAGCAAACTAATCAGCTCGTCTCGCTGCCACATCGTTGCAAGTTCCGGAGCCAGCTTGACTAAATTCCGGGCCGCGTAAGTCTCACCCAACGACGTTTTGATATTTTCCGTGGTGCCAGCATTCAGACCCGCTGCCGTGGATATCAACAATCCGTCAATCGAAGGCTTATCAAACACGCTTTTTAGAATCGTAAAGCCACAGTCCTTGATAGCGAGTTGATGGTCCATGGTTGGCTGTTTTGGTTACGTTTAGCCGAATTCAAGTCAGTTAAGTAAGGCAGCGCAGACAAGGCGGCGTAGGCCACTTAAGGATGGTTTCAACGGATAAGCGTCCGTAAGCCCAACCTGGCAGTTAAACATTAACTTCACGAACGATGATTTTAGCGATGCCAGTAGATCCTAGGCCAGCCCAATCTGGCTCGCCCCTCGTGTTCTGGTCGCCCGCAAACGCGTGTTCCGCGATTTGTACTGGTGGAGTAAACTCACCACTTACAAAAAATCCGCTACACGCGAAACTAACCGTCGCTCAAATTACCAAACGCCCTACGCAGTCGCAATGAACAAAAAAGCGTCCCCCGTACCACAAAACCATGCCTCGGATCCTAGCTGGATCGAACGCAACGTTAACCTGATCATTATCGGATTGATCGTGGCTTGCGTTTTGTCGGTTCTGGCAACTTTTTATCCCGGCTTAGATCAAGAACACCATCATCCCCATTTCAAACAAGAAGGCTGGCTGGGTTTCCAAGCCGTGTTCGGTTTCGTCACGTTTGTTGTGATCGTTTTTCTTGGCCGTGGACTACGGCTGATCGTTCAGCGAAAGGAGGACTACTATGATCGCGATTAATACGGGTTTGATTTTGATCGTCGGCGGACTAGTCCTGTTGCTATTGGGCAAACAACTTGCTCGCTTCGCTTCGGTAGCTATCGCGATCCTAGGTTTGGTTTGGTACTTGATGTTGCCGAGTGAAGCAACCATCGAAGTCCAGTTGATGGGCCTTGAACTAATGCCGCTTCGGGTCGACTATCTAAGCTGGATCTTCGGACTGATTTTTCACATCGCTGCGGTAGTATCGACCTTGTACGCGCTGCATGTGACGGATACGAAACAACACATCGCAGGGCTAGTCTACGCCGGCGCCGCGATCGTCGCCGCACTTGCGGGCGATTTGGTGACGCTGTTCATCGCTTGGGAATTGACGGCGATTGCCAGCGTGGTTTTGGTATGGGCCAGTAATAATGAAACCTCTTACCATGCGGGAATCCGGTACCTGATCATCCAAGTCGGCTCGGGCGTGCTGTTGCTTTCGGGTGTAATCCTGCACTACTGCGACAATGGCTCAGTGCTGTTCACGCACTTCATGGATTTGATTCCCGGCGAGACGACATCGTTCTATGATTTCCCTGTGTCGGCCCAACTGATTTTCATTGCCTTTGGAATGAAGTGTGCCTTTCCGCTGCTGCACAATTGGTTACAAGACGCCTACCCCAAAGCCACCATCACCGGCACGGTTTTCCTGAGCGCTTTCACGACCAAACTAGCAGTATATGCCTTGGCGCGTGGCTTTCATGGCACCGAAGAATTAATCTGGATCGGCTGTACGATGACGCTGTTCCCAATCGTCTTCGCCGTAATCGAAAACGATCTGCGCCGCGTACTGGCCTATAGCCTGAACAATCAATTGGGTTTCATGGTCGTTGGAATCGGCATCGGTACAGAACTGGCGCTCAACGGTACCGCCGCTCACGCGTTCTGCCATATCATCTACAAAGCGTTGCTGTTCATGTCGATGGGTGCAGTTCTATACCGCGTTGGTACGACGAAAGCGACGGAGCTCGGCGGACTGCACAAATCGATGCCATGGACCACCGTGTTTTGCATCATCGGCGGCGGAGCGATCGCTGGCTTTCCATTGCTCAGCGGCTTTGTCAGCAAATCGATGATCATCTCGGCAGCAGGTGAAGAGCACATGTTTTGGGTCTGGATCATTTTACTGATCGCATCCGCTGGCGTAATGGAACACTCAGGCATCAAGATTCCGTTCTTCGCCTTCTTTGCGCACGACTCTGGAAAACGAGTCAAGGAAGCTCCATGGAACATGTTATTGGCGATGGGAATCGGCGCCGCATTGTGCGTTGGTATCGGCGTCTGGTATTCACCGCTGTATGCAGTTCTGCCATTCGAACTGGCACACGCCTACCATCCTTACACCAACGGACACGTGATTTTACAAATGCAGTTGTTGCTGTTCGCAGCACTTGCGTTTGTAGTGTTGATGAAAACTGGTTTGTACCCAGAAGAAAAACGCTCCGAAAATCTGGACACCGACTGGGCTTACCGAAAAGCGTTTCCTGTGCTGTGGACCGGAGCCAAGTCCATGTACTCGTCGGTTGACAACGTATTTCGCCGAGAGTTTGTTGGATTGATCACCGCGATAATCGATCGTGTGGATCAGTCATTTAACGAGCAAGGTACCTTTGGCAAAACGTGGTCAACCAGCACGATGGCATTTTGGTCGGCGTTGTTTTTGGGAATTTTCTTGGTGATGTACTACATGCAAGGCGGTTCGTAATCCAGAAAAGTGGCATAGGCTTCTAGCCTGTGGATATTCGTGACTCAAACACAAACTAGAAGCCTATGCCACTTTGTCTTTTTGATGGTGTTCTAAACGACAACACGGTAAACTACAAGCATCGCCAGTACGTTTTTTGATCGATTACCATGTCACTGTTCGAAGCCGCCGAAAAGAATCGTCTAGACGCCGCCAAACCACTGGCCGCGCGAATGCGTCCACAAAATTTAGATCAATTCATCGGTCAACAACATTTTCTAGGTGAAGGCAAACTACTACGAAAACTGGTCGATGCCGACCGACTTGGCTCCGCAATCTTCTTCGGCCCACCGGGCACCGGCAAAACAACGCTCGCTCGAATTGTCGCCGGCGAAACCAAACGACGTTTCGCTCAACTGTCTGCCATCATGCATGGCGTCAAAGATCTGCGTCAAGTACTTCAAAAAGCTCGCGACGAATTGGCTGCCGGCGGACAAGGCACACTACTGTTCATCGACGAAATTCATCGATTCAATAAAGCTCAACAAGACGCCCTACTGGCGGATGTGGAAGACGGCGTGGTCACGTTGATCGGTGCGACGACCTCTAACCCGTTCTTTGCCGTCAACGGAGCGCTGGTCAGTCGCAGCCAAGTATTCCAGTTCGAACCCTTGACGGAAGACGACATCACCACCCTACTGCACCGCGCGATCAGTGATCGCGAACGCGGTCTAGGCGATCAAGACATCACGATCGAAGATGCCGCTGCAACGTACTTAGCAAAAATTTGCGATGGCGACGCGAGAAAGGCGTTGTCCATTTTAGAAACCGCCGTGATTGCCGCCAAACAACCCAATGAATCAACAATCCGAATCGATTTGGAAGTGATGAAACTGGCCGTAGGACGACGAGCCGTCCAGTACGATCCCACCGGCGATGAACACTACGATTGTGTGAGCGCGTTGATAAAGAGCATCCGAGGTAGTGATCCCGATGCTGGGCTTTATTGGTTGGCGAGGATGCTTGAAGGTGGGGAAGACATCCGTTTTATCTGTCGCCGACTGATCATTTTGGCTAGTGAAGACATTGGCAACGCGGACCCACAAGCGCTGCCGTTGACGATCGCTTGCAGCCAAGCTTGCGAACAAATTGGACTGCCCGAGTGTCAATTCACGCTGTCACAAACCGTCGCCTACCTCGCTTGCGCCCCCAAATCCAATGCAGCCACCGTCGCCATCAATGCGGCGCGAAAAGATGTTCGCGACGACCGTATCTTGCCAGTGCCGCGACATTTACGCGACAGTCACTTCGCCGCCGCCAGCGAACTTGGTCATGGCGATGGCTACCAATACTCGCACAATGAATCCGATGGCGTGTCAACGCAAGACTATTTAGGGGTTGAAAAAGAATATTACCAGCCAGTAAATCGAGGTTTCGAAGCGGAGTTGCAAACGAGACTGATTTCGATCCGCACCAAACTAAAAGGACAAGACTGATGAAGTACCGAACACGATTACTTGCCCTTCTTTGCATCTTGATTTTTAGCATTCCAACCGTTGGGCAAACCGGCAGCGGCGAACAAACCAGTAATGAACCTCCTCAAGTAAACTCATCTCAGCCCACGTCAGTTTGGGAGATGGTGCAAGTCGATTGCAAAAAAGCCAGTTTGCGCGGACTTCATGTTCTGGACTCAAAGCACATCTTTGCCAGCGGCAGCCAAGGAATAGTCGTACACTCGGTCGACGGTGGAACAAACTGGAACGTGCAGACAATCGCGGGCGCAGAAGACTTGGACTTTCGAGACATTCACGCGATCGACGCCAACAATGTACTGATCGTCAGCGCGGGGACACCGGCCAGAATCTATCGCAGCAGCGACGGTTGCAAAACATGGACTAAAGTTTTCGAACGAACCGATCCTAGCTTTTTCTTTGATGCGATTGACTTTTGGGATCAACAAGAAGGTATTGTCATGGGTGACCCGATCGACAACCAGTTATGTTTGATAAAAACCACCGATGGTGGCAAGACCTGGAAACCGCTGACGACTACCCCTAAAACAAACCCCGGCGAGGCTGGTTTTGCGGCCAGCGGAACAAACACAATTGCCGTTGCACCTAATCTTCTACTTGTTGCACTCGGAGGCGCCGAAGAAAACACATCACAGGCCAGCAGTCGCGTACTTCGGTCCGACGATCGCGGAGCCACGTGGCAGTCAACGGAGGTGCCGATCAAACGAGCCCCATCTGCTGGAATCTTTTCGCTACACGTTACTAAACAGCAGCACGTTATCGCCGTCGGTGGCGACTACAAAAAACCTGACGTGGCCCAAGAAACACTCGCTCGTTCAACCGATAGCGGTAAAACGTGGACGACAATCAAGCACGCAAACGGATTATCAGGCTATCGTAGTTGTGTTTCCACCGCCGCCAATGGCCACCTAATTGCCGTCGGCCCCAATGGAACCGACGTGTCGCTTGATTCCGGCCAAAGCTGGAAGCGATTGTCCGATGAGAGCTTTCACGCGATCGATTTTTCGACCGATAGACAATCAGGTTGGGCGACCGGTACACAAGGCCGTATTGGCAAGTGGACCGGCTGGCCGAACCCCTAACATACCACAGCCTTTTATGGCTTCGGCTGGGCAGACAATAAAGCGGCCAAAGTTTGCTTCATTTGGTCGGCTCGTCTGCGGTACAAAAACAAACCTTCGCGCTTTGTCGCTTGCTGTAACACCACATACGCGGATTTATCGTTGCCCAATTCCCTCAGGAAATTCGCCAAGAAATAATCGACTTCAGGTGGCTCCTGTTGGGTTCTTGTTTGAGCGACTTTCGCAAAGACCGACTTCAATTGATCGTTGATTCCCAGTGTTCGCAACCGAATATAACCAAGCGATGCCAAAGCCACTCGGCTGTTTGGGTTTGCTTTCAGGTTCGCATTGGCCAAGTCATTAGCAAGTGCTTTATTTTCGGAACTTGAAGATTCAATCATGCTCAACACATACATGTTGGAAAAGTCCGAATTTTTAGGATTGGCTTCATGCAGTCCTTTGAAAATCGCTACCGCCTCATCAAAATTCTGCTGATAAAACGCAATCTTACCCTTTAGAGAATTAGAAACGGTCTTCGCAGCCTCTGCCAACTCGCCTATCGACTCGGTTTTAGCAATCGCCGTAACCGCCCCTTCGATATCTTCATGAGCTAATGCCCAATCCGCGTATTCCAACTGTGCCGCTGCGTCGTCCGCATACTTGGCCGGCAGTTTGTTAAACCATTCGGCAGCCTTTGCTTTATTGCCAGAACGAATAAACCATATTCCGATCACCGCTTCGGGCACACGCGCCCGCGGATTCATATCGCGAAGCTTTGTCAAGTTCACTAATGCCTCGTCCAATTTTCCTTCTTGAAAAGCAACTGTCGACATCAATTGCAACACGCCAGCGTTCTCTGGGTCGCGTTCAAGCAATTGCCCGCCAAGGCGACGAGCCTGTTCGTAGTCTTTCAGTTGGAGAGCAGTCTTAGACATGCCTTCCAAGTACACTTTTTCATAATAGGCGACGGAGACTTTATCTAATTTAGCTTGGTTCATCAGTGCCAATAGTTTTTCAAAGTGAACCTTGGCATCAACATTACGATTTGCACCAGAAGCCAATCGTCCATACGCGGCATATACAGCGGGATTCTCCGGTGCTTTAACCGCAGCAGCTTGCAATAATCGCAAGCCATCTTTTGAATTTTTCGCACCTACGTGTAGACCCGCCATCAACAACTCAGCTGGTGGAAAGTTCGAATTAGCAGCGACAGCTTGCTCAAGGATCACAAATGCCACGTCATTCTTTCGTTGCACATAAGCCTCCGCAGCCGAGCGCATTGCTTCAGCTCCAGGGGAACCATCAACTAGTCCGCCAGGCACAAGTCTATCGAGCTCCTTAAAAAGAACGTCACTCCACTGTTTATTAAATTCCGCTCGTTTCTGATCCTCCAAAGACTTTTCCGTTGGTGCACTCGCTTTATTAGATGGTTCGCCCACTTCACGAGACAGTGCATCCAATCCATTAGAAAATTTGTCAGTTTCATTTGTTGGTTCGCCTAAACCATTCAACGCCTCGAGAGCATCTTGCCCCATCACTGAAGTGTTCAGGGTTACTTGTAACGCAAATGCACCGAAACAAAATGCGATACAACACAGACAAGAAAGCAAACTGGACCTAAAGTTTGAAAAATTAATCAACATGAACATCACCTTCAAATCAAATCTAACAAGATTGTAAAAACGTCTAAAAAACCGACACTTAAATAAAAACTAATCCGTCTAATTAACTAATGACTCCTCTGGACTTTTAATCGTTTTGCTCTGAATCCTTAGTCAAAGAAAAATCCGACCTTTTTGACCGTAGCTGCAGTAACAGTCGAAACACCGAAGCTATCACCATAACAGACCAATTACCCGCCACTAAGTTCCTGGACGATTTTAACCTAAAGACTAACTTGCTCTAAGATTTTTGCAGTCGCGTCTGATTTATTAAGTACATAATAGTGTAATCCAGCGACATCGTTGGCAACTAAATCGATAGTTTGAGCAACAGCATGGTCAATACCCACCTTAAATTGGCCAGATTCCGTACTGTCACTCTCAAGGGATGCAACAAAATCCACTGGCAATTTCGCTCCGCATAGGTCGGTAATTCGTTGAATCTGAGATAAACTGGTCACTGGCAACAGCCCCGGAACCACAGGAACGTTAATTTTTTTTGCGACGCACAAATCCCGAAACCGATAAAAATCTGAATTGTCGTAAAATAGCTGAGTCACAATAGCATCTGCCCCCGCATCGACTTTTCGTTTCAAATTATCCAAATCAACATCCAAGCTGGGAGCCTCTAGGTGCTTTTCTGGATAACCAGCAACCATCACGCCGAAGTTTTTGAACTCCTTGGAGACTAATTCGACAAGCTCGTTTGCATGCGCCAAGCCACCTTCAGTGGCGACAAATTTATCTTTACCTTTGGGAGGATCCCCTCGTAGCGCCATGATCGAGTCCACCGACTGTGATTTTGCTTGTTGGAGATATTCTCGCAATTGATCAACGGAACTACCAACACAAGTTAAGTGCGATACAACGGGGACGTTGAAACTTCGTTTGACGTGGTCGAGAATCTGAAGCGTTTTCTGTTGAGTCGATCCGCCAGCGCCGTAGGTACAGGTAAAAAAGTCAGGCGCAAACTTGAGCAAAACTTCCACATGCCGATACAATGCTGCATCCCCTTTTTCAGTCTTGGGCGGGAAGAGCTCAAACGAAAGCACTCGTTTGGTTTTAAACAATTCTGAAAGCGTAGTCATCGATTATTCCTGTACGTCAATTGGCCACACAATGATTGCGATGTGGCCCTGTCGCGGCCAAGCATTTTATTGTTAGGTAACGACTTAAAACAGCCCTATAAATCAGAAACGAGCAGTTGAAGCCGAAACGCATCTCTTTCCATTTTATTTTTCAGGAACTAGATACCATTTTTTTACACAACCACTTGTGTCTCAGAGTTTTGATCAATGGGTTCGCTCGACTTTTTTTGAAACTGCGATCTTAGTTTAGTCGAGAGACTTGGATTCAGTTTTTGCCGGCCTGGCCTTTTAGCATTCGTTGAAAGGCATTGAGACCCTTTAGCTGGTCTCTGACAAACCCTTAAAAGCAGCCAACGCGCGCTGCCGCCCTTCGGAATAGTCGACGATGTAATCGGGATAGTCCACCTGACAAGTTTCAATTGCCGCCGACAACTTTTTCATGTCATGCAGCGCCTTGGCTGGCACTGGTTCCAACTCGGGGCACATCGCTTTGATAAACTCCCCATCGACATCAAAACGCTTGCTCTGACTAAACGGGTTGAAAATTCGGAAGTAGGGTACTGAATCGGTACCCGTTGAAGCCGACCACTGCCAACCGCCGTTGTTGGCTGCCAAGTCACCGTCAATTAAACGCTGCATAAAATAGCGCTCACCCAACCGCCAATCGATCAGTAGATTCTTCGTTAAAAACATCGCCGTCACCATCCGCAACCGATTGTGCATCCAACCCGTTTGGTTCAACTGACGCATTCCCGCATCGACGATCGGATACCCCGTTCGCCCGGCGGCCCAAGCATCAAAGTCCGATTTGCTGGTTCGCCAATTGAGTGCATTGGTTTTGTCTTTAAAAGGTAAGTGTTTACAAACTTTGGGAAAACCAACCATCACATGCGTGTAGAAATCCCGCCAAGTCAACTCGGACACCCAGGTCCGCGTTCCTTCGTCATCGCGATCCTTAGCAACCGCCAAACACTGTCGCGGTGACAACACTCCCGCAGCAAGGTAACCCGACAAACCGCTGGTCCCGTCAATCGCCGGAAGGTCGCGCCCAACGTGGTAATCGGCGATGCATTTAACAAACGATTTCAACCGCCGTTTCGCCTCGGTTTCGCCAACAGGATACAACTGCAATTGCCCAACTGACAAGTCAAACCCCTCGACCTCATCGGGAATTTTAGACGGCTCAATCTCCAATGCCGTTTGCTTCTTGGGGATCGGCCAAACTTTGGCGAACTCGTTAACCCGCACATCCCAAACTTTTCGATACGGAGTGAACACACTATAAAAGCGTCCGTCCTTGGTGCTGATTTCTTGGGGAGGCACTACGATCCGATCATGGAAGCGACTAACCACAATCTTCGATGACCGGCATTGCTCAAACACCGCTTGATCACGCTCAAGTTCGTTAAACTCGTATTCGCGGTTAAAAAACAAGCTACCACAATTGTAATCTTTACAAACCTTAGCAATCACGCCTGGCACTTGAGTGTAGGCCGGACATACCCTTACGATTAAAGGAATATTTCGTTCGTGCAGCGATTGAGACAGGCACTTGAGATTTTCAATCCAAAATGCTACTTTCACATCGGCATCGTCATGTTGCTGCCATTGCCTAGGGGTGATGATATACAAACCCACCACACCGCCGCTGCCCTGACGTGCGGACATCGAGGCATGATGGAGGGCAGAATTGTCTCGGATTCGCAAATCACGACGAAACCAAACAAGCGTTCGCATCGACAAAATATCCATATTAGAAGTCATAGAACGTTGCCAACCGTATACACAGTTCGGTCTTCACAAAACCCGGCAGATTTTGATATCTTACGTATCACAACGATTACTTTAGATTACCTCCTCAAGCCAACGAAGAAGTGAAAACACTACCTAAACCACTGTCATTCCCTGTATTATTTGTACTTTGCAACTTGCAACCCGCAATCACCTAGCAGGTTTTAATGATAAAAATTCAGGAACGAAATTTTAGATAATTTCTGATTTTTAATTAATCACAACCTAGAATTGTTC